>PEVZ01000001.1 GCA_002779665.1 Candidatus Roizmanbacteria bacterium CG06_land_8_20_14_3_00_34_14
CGACCGATTCTAACCCCTAATTGTCTAACCGTCTAATCCCTTACCTCTATTCTCCCCCGGTACATTCCCATACCACAAGAGAAATTGATAAATCCTAAATCGCTTGGAGTAAATTCAAAGATATTTTCCCCTTCTGAAAGCGCCTTAGAAATATTCAATTGTGGGACAACAAAATATCCCTGGCAACCGAAGACGTTTTTGCCATTAACAATCCATTTAACAGGAATCCCTTTTTTGACAGAAAAATAATTTGGTATATATCCGGAAGAAACTACGTCCATATTAATTATCTGTTTTCCATTTAATATTTTCACGTCGGAATAAACTCCTTTATCAATTTTATTGAAACCAAAATTAATTCCGTAAATTGAGAAAAAATTGCTCGCATAATATACCCCTAATATTAAAACTCCGACGGCCACTGTTTTCATAAAATACTGATAAAAAGTGCTTTTTAATAAACCTCGTAAAGAACCGATAAAAATTATTGCTGGGGCAGTTCCAAGCGCAAATACTGCCATTGTTAGAGCACTCTGCCAAGGTGACGCCAATCCAAGAGCATAAACCTGGGTTGCCTGAGTAAAACCACAAGGTAGAAAATATGTAATCATTCCCAGAAAAAAGGCTGATTTATGAGGGTCCTTGATTAAAGAATGTTCTAATTTTCTAAAAATATTAGAGGTAACTCCAAAAGGAATAATTGAAGCAAAAGAAAGTATCTTCAACATATCAAGACCAAGGAGGATCATAAAGATAGCCGCCAATAATGTCAACCCCGTTCCAAATTTGAGGTTGGTAATAATAACGCTACCAACCAACCCTGCAATAAATCCAAAGAAACCATAAGATATAATTCGTCCCAGACTAAAATAAATCGCCTGCTTTAGATTATTGGTTTTATTTCCGATCGTTGATAAGAATAGGGCTCCGGAAGTTGCCATACAAGTTGAAACTGAAGCAACCAGGCCTAAAAACAGGACGGTCAGTAAATTTAAATTACCAGTTATATTAATATTTGGAATTAAATTTAATTCTTTAAAAATCAAATAGATTAATCCTAATCCGATTGCAATAAAAATTGCCTCAATTATTTTTTTCCAAATTGATTCTTCCCCACCTAACCCATAACCCCCACCCCCTAACTTTTCTCCCATATCTCCTATCTCATATCCAAAAGATTGGATCTTCTTATTAACAGCATCCCGATCTAAATGACCGGTAAAATAAACTTCCGCTTCTTGTTTTTTAAAACTTGACCTAACAACTGTTACATTGGGCATCTCCTTAAATTTATCAGTGATCAAAATCTCACACGAAGCACAATGCATACCCTTAATGTATAGAGTACATTTCTTGAGTTTTGCCATAAATATAAAATTAACCTAATTAATCTAATTATTCTAATTAACCTAAAAAATACCCAATAATCATACTGAGATTTGAAGCTTGATAATTTCTTAGATTAATTAGGTCAATTAAAAATTAGAAATTTATTTCTTGGGTCCTTTTTTTTCACCACCACAACATCCTTCGCGTATCATAGATTATATTTTCGCTCTTTTCAATAAAAGAGAATTTGTAATTACTGAAATGCTTGAAAATGCCATTGCACCCGAGGCTAAAATAGGACTAATTAATCCCATCATTGCCACTGGTACTAAAACTACATTATACGCGAAAGCCCAGAATAAATTAAGTCTAATTGTCTTCATTGTTTGCTTAGATAATTTAATTGCTGAGACGACAGACATTAAATTTTTATTGACAAGTGTTATCCCTGCCGCTTCAATAGCAACATCGGTACCGCTACCCATGGCAATGCCAATATCGGCTGCGGCCAGTGCCGGGGCATCGTTAATACCATCTCCAACCATAGCAACAATTCTACCTTCTTTTTGAAATCTCTTAACTTCTTGTTCTTTATCCTGGGGCATAACTTCTGCAAGAACTTTTTTTATGCCTAATTTCTTTCCGATCGCCTTTGCTGTAGCTTCATTATCCCCGGTGATCATAACTGTATCTATTCCCATCCTATTCAAAGATAAGATTGCTTCCAAGCTACTATCTTTTATTGTATCGGCGATAGCGATCAATCCTGATAATTTATTTTCAATATAGACATAAACCACTGTTTTTCCTTGATCTTTAAGATTCTCGCCTTGGGAAAATGAATCGTCTTTAGAGATTCTACCAATATAAACTTTTTTTCCGTTTACAATCCCTTCAACTCCCTGACCGGTAATCGATTTAAACTTAGATACTTTAACCAACTGTAATTTTGATTCTTTAGCTTTATTAACAATTGCTTCAGCTAACGGATGTTCAGAGTTTTTTTCAATTGAAGCAACTATAGACAAAAGCGAAGATATCAGATTTTTTTCGGTTTGTTGTTTTCCGATAAAAAATTTCGATATTGAGCTTTTGTTTATTACAACTATATCTGTTATTTCTGGTTTTCCTTTTGTTAATGTTCCTGTTTTATCAAAAATTATTACATTGATTTTATGGGCTGTTTCTAAGCTTTCCGCATCTTTAATCAGTATCCCATGTTGCGCCCCTATTCCTGTTCCAACCATGATCGCTGTTGGAGTAGCCAATCCCATCGCGCACGGGCAGGCAATGATTAAAACAGCGATCGCCCGAAGCATAGCATGTACAAATACAGGTGAAGTGCCAAAAACATACCAACCGACGAATGTTCCAATTGCCAACATAATAACAATAGGAACAAAATAGGAAGAAATAACATCAGCTAATCGCTGGATTGGGGCTTTGCTTCCCTGTGCTTCTTCAACTAATTTTATTATTTGTGATAGCATTGTATCGGACCCTACTTTTGTTGCCTTATAAACAAAGCTGCCGGATTTATTCATTGTTGCACCAATGACTGTATCGCCCTTATATTTTGATGAAGGCATACTTTCGCCTGTCACCATCGACTCGTCAATCGCTGACTCCCCCTCAACTATGACCCCGTCGACAGGAATTTTTTCACCAGGACGAACCCGAATAAGATCGCCAGCAATTACTTCGTTAATTGAAATATCGATCTCTTTTTTATTACGTATCACTCTGGCCGTTTTTGCCTGAAGACCGATCAGTTTTTTAATTGCCTCACCCGTCCCAGCCTTGGCTTGTGCTTCCAAATAGCGTCCCAACAAGATCAAACCAATGATGACCGTTGAAACATCAAAATACGGCATTGCTTCAATCTTCAAATCCATAAAAAAATTTGGGAAAAATGTCACAAATATTGAATACAAAAAAGCAACCGTTGTTCCGATTACGACAAGAGTATCCATATTAGCAGTCCGATGTTTGAGCGAAGATATAGCGGCTCGGTATAGGTCACCGGCTGCCCAAAACTGAACAATCGTTGCTAAAACAAATTGAAAATAGAAATTTCTAAGAAGAATTGGAGCAAAATCCATTATCCCTGGGAAGCTTCCCCAAACTATCAAACCACCTAGAAATAAACTGACAAAAACTTTGATCCTAAGATCTTTTAACTCTTTCATTTTTTCCACCTTTATTTTATCATCAAGCGTTTCTTCCTTGCCCTCCGAAGCCTTGGCGTAGGAGGGAAACATCGCTTGATAGCCAGCTGATTTAACAGCGTCAATAATTTTATTTTTTTCAATCATTGAATCTGTCGTCAGAGTTGCCTTTCCTGTGGCTAAATTAACGACAGCATCGGTAACTCCGGGAATTGCTTTCAGAGCTTTCTCACTTGTATAAACACATGAAGCGCAGTGCATTCCCTTAATAGCAAAAGTTTGTTTTGTTTTCATATTATTTAACAATTAATTTCCCGTGAAACATCCCCATCCCACAGGAAAAATCAAATTCTCCCTTTTTAGTTGGATTAATTTCAATTTCAGTCTTTTCATTGAGAGGTAAAAATTTCCTGACTTTAAAATCAGTCAAAACTACTTCTTCCAAGCAGGTTGATTTATCTTTTCTCTCAAATATTAATTTAGTAGTTTTTCCAAATGGAATGGAAATTTTTTCCGGTTTATACCCACCGTCAACTAAAATATTCACTATCCCTTCTGCCAGGACAGTATTAATTTTTTTCATAAAAAAGAACCAATAGGTAAATATAATTGATAAAAAACCAAATATTAACACTAAGACTTTATCAAATGACATTTCTTTATAAACTTTATGAACTTTATAACTTTATAAACTATTTATACCCCGCACGAACCTCCCTGTTTTGGTGGCTGCTCAACCACACCTTTATTTACTAACCATTGTTTTGCTGCCTGCCACCCTGACGAGGAAGAAAAATCTTTTCCCAATATAATCTTAGCTGAAACCTGGCTAAATTTCTTCCCCTCTTTATTTTTAAAGTATAGGGCTAAATCATAATAATTGCTTGGAAACCAGAAAGCATTATAATATTTAGCTGCTTCATACATCTGTTTT
Organism: Candidatus Roizmanbacteria bacterium CG06_land_8_20_14_3_00_34_14; assembly: GCA_002779665.1. GTDB lineage: Bacteria > Patescibacteriota > Microgenomatia > UBA1406 > GWC2-37-13 > GWC2-37-13. The sequence continues at coordinate 4,432 of PEVZ01000001.1, forward strand.
TCTGTTGCTCCGTTGGCTGACATCAACTGTAAAACTGACAGTAAGGCCATACCATGATTACAATCAGGAAAAGCGGTTGAATTATTGCAACAAGGGCGATAGATATTTC
>PEVZ01000034.1:0-1556 GCA_002779665.1 Candidatus Roizmanbacteria bacterium CG06_land_8_20_14_3_00_34_14
AAACAGGAATTGTATTTCCGGAAAGTTTACGGACGATCTCGATACAATCATAGCCTTCAACAACAGCCATAAAAACAGGGGACTCTTGGAAATAAGTGACGAGCCAGCCTTTTACGATCTTCCCGATAGAAACAGCATCATTAGTTTTAAAAACCGTTCTCGCATCCAAACCTTTCTTCTGGTAGTTTGTTAACGTCCGTTCTCCAACCTTTTTAAACCAAGCCTCGGTCTCTGGATAATGAGCCACAACTTTTTCAGACGTAGCCATTTCAAATTTTAGTCCGATAATTTTTAGTCCAACCGTTTCAAAACGGGTAATTATTTTACCAATAATTCCACGTTGAACGCCATCGGGTTTTATTATTAATAACGCTCTTTGTTTTTTCATTTTAAATATAAACTATCAACTTCTCTCTCATACTCCTTAAATTTTGCATCCTTAAACCAATATTTAATTTCTCTTTCTGCTTCGTCCGTATTTCCTGACGCATGAATAAATGTCTTAACAACTCTGTCCAATGATGCAGAAAGGGGAGAGGAATCGAAAGAATACTGCGCCAGTAAAGTTCCTGGGGTCGCTAAAGCCGGAATCGTGTGTCCGCGTAATTTTCTGGCAACGGTCACGGCATTTGGTCCAGCCCAAACCATAACAACGATAGGTCCCTCCATCCAGTATTTAATTAAACGTTCGTAAATAAATTGTCCCAGCTTTTCCGGATCTTTCGTTTTAAAAGTCTTCATCACATCATCTCCTGACTGTTTGAACGAAGCAAGGGTTTTTTCTCCCATTTCCTTTATCCAAGCAGGCGTTCCAGGATAATGATTTTTTATTACATCAGCAGAAGGTTTAAGCATTTTACCAGCCATTAATTTAAGACCAACGTTTTCGAAAGTTTCAATTACTTTACCAATCAAGCCACGCTTAACAGCATCGGGCTTTAATATTATTAGTGTACGTTCCATAAAAGGTTAAAGATTAAATGTTAAAGAAACTAAAAAAGATTAAACGGTAAAATAAAATGGATTATTTTTAATATTTAACGATTTAATATTTCTTTAACCTTTAATCTTTAAGATTTAATATTTTATTATAGATGTTTTTTGTCACTTCATCAACTGATTTATTTCCGTCGATATTAACCCACTTACACCAAGCTTGCTCGTCAACCAGCTCTTGATATTGTTTATGGGTCTTTCTGATAAAATCAAAGTCTTTTTCCCGAAAATTTTTTTCTTTATCTTCACCGTGTTTCCGTTTTATGGCAATGTCTGGGTCAACATTAAGATAAAAAATAGCATCAGGAACTTCTATTTGGAAATTTTTTGCAAAATCAACTGCCATTTTTATATCAATTCCCTCTAAAGTTTGGTAACAAAGAGTCGTCGAAAAATATCGATCAGCAATCAATATTCCATTTTCTCTGCGGTCAGCGATCATTTTTTTGTCCATTACAAATTGCATTGTATATAGTAAAAATTGCTGTTGGGCCGTCAAACCTTTATTCTCATATAAAAAATCGCGAATAATCTTTCCAACATTACGTTCATAATCGGGG
>PEVZ01000034.1:1575-5969 GCA_002779665.1 Candidatus Roizmanbacteria bacterium CG06_land_8_20_14_3_00_34_14
ACCGGCTCCGTCTATTCCTTCAATGACGATAAACATAAAAAAATTATAACAGATTTGATAAAATATATTTAGTCCTCATAGCTCAACGGATAGAGCATAGGTTTCCTAAACCTACGATGGTGGTTCAATTCCGCCTGGGGATACTGATGAAAAATTCCACAAAACTAAAAAAATCTCATCTTATCCGCCATCATATTCATCGTCTTAAGACAAATGAGTATACGCGTATCCTTATTCTTCGTACGATTGGAAATTTTTTACTATTCTCTTCTTTATTTATGATCGTAAAAACTTTTTGGCAACCGGTAAAAGAGGAGTTGATATATTTTGTTAATGTTAAGATACAGAAGAAATATGTCATCGCGGACGATCAACAAAGACTGTCTTTTAACAAAGACAGTCTTTATCAAAATAATCAAACTGGTGGATTATTAGCCAAGGCGTTCAATATCAAACAGGTTGAAATATTAACTCCGGTTGACCCAAACTTCAGTATCGTCATTCCAAAGATCGGTGCCAATGCCAAAGTTCAGTCCAATATTGATGCTTCGGATCAAAATATATATTTAGATGCACTAAATAAGGGAGTAGCTCATACATTAGGAACGGCTTTTCCAGGTGAAGGCGGGCATATCTTTCTTTTTGCCCACTCTACCGATTACTTTTGGAACGTAAGTTCCTATAACGCAATATTTTATCTTTTATACAAGCTAGAAAAAAATGATGAAGTAAATATTTTTTACAAAGGTCAACGTTATGTATATAAAGTAATTGGTCAGGAAGTCGTCGACCCGACTCAAGTCCAATACTTGACTAGAAAAACAAATAGGGAGTTCTTGACATTGCAGACTTGTTGGCCTCCTGGGACAACACTGAAGAGACTGCTTATATTCGCGGTAAGAGTTTTTGAGTAAAAAATACTACCAATACTACCAATCCGGACCAATCCGACCAATGAATTTATTAATAAACCAATGATTAAATTATTTAATCATTTGATTATTAGTTTTTCATTCATTGGTAGTATTTGTTTATTTGTAGTATTGGTAATATTCCTTTATCTTATACCAACAAGATAAAGGTCCGGCAGTTCGTTAACCTGTGAGTTAAGATTGATAAGTACGGCTATCTTCCCATCATTGGTTGCATTAAAGAAAAAGCTTTCGAATGGTCCAGAATATATCGTCTGCTTATTTGTATTATCATAATCAATAATTAAAATCTTTTTTTCTTCTTCAACAACAAAATGACGGGAATCGAAATACCATTTTATATTAGGGACTAGTAGCTGAAAATTCTTGTCTTCCTTGCGGTCGTAGACGTAGGTTTTTTCTTTGACGATCGATCTTTCTTCCGGAGTTTGATTAGTGGAAATGAGAGGTGGTTTAATCATTAAGGGGAGTTCAACACTCTCTTTCGCCTTATAAAGAACCTTTGTTTCATTAGGGGAAAAAGAAACAATTTCAAAGGAAGCAGACGCAATTTTATCAAAACTTTCCGGAAAAGTTTCTAAAATCTTAGCATTATTTTTATTTTTTTCGTTTTGCCAAGCTTGAATTAATGTCTCTTTAGAAAAAGTTACGTCCAATGGATTTAAATTATTTTCATCAAGAAAAAGTAAGTAGGATTGTTCATCGGGCGAGGCAAAAATTACCTGTTTTTGATCTGGGGAGAAGATTATATTAATGTTTTTATAATCAATAATATTGGGAAGTAAAATCAGGTCAACGATCTTATTTAAGGGTGGAAAAAAAGGAAGAGTTTTTTTAGTAGCATCAAAAAGATAGGCAGATCCGCTGGCAATAAGAACAATTTTATCACCGTCGTCGCTAGCTACGGCTTTAATAATTCCTAAATTTGTCAAAGGAGAAAGAGATGGGTTAACTGGAAAAAGAACTGGGTCGACATTAACTACAAGCTCTCCTTTAAGATTAATTTTTTTACTCCAGCTGGTATAACCTTCTTTTTTTATCTCAACTAAGTAGTTTTCTGGTGGAAGAGTCAGATTGGTATCAGTGACACCTTTTAATTCACCGTTAATAAATATTTTAGCGGCTTTAGGATTTGAAGTTGCCGAAATTATTCCGATTGACTTAACCAGTCTTTTTTCTATATCAAATCGATAACCTCTAGCATAGGCAATAACCGAGGCTAAAACAACGACAAAAAATAAAAAAAACAATAATCGAAATAGAATTTTCATATCATTATTTAAAACAATTTAACCATGTAGCAATATATCTATTCTGTATTATACTATATATACTTATGTTCTTTCGGAAAAAGATTGGAATTGATCTTGGAACTGCAAACACTTTAGTTTATGTGGCCGGGGAGGGAATCGTTTTAAATGAGCCAACTGTGGTTGCATATTCTTTTGAGGACAAAAAAATTTTAGCAGTTGGTGAAGATGCCCGTGAGATGTTGGGGCGGACTCCTGGCTCAATCATTGCCAGTCGACCGATGAAAGAAGGGGTGATTGCAGATTATACAACGACATCGGCAATGATCACTTATTTTTTGAAAAAAGGCTTAAAAGGTGGAGTTTATTGGCCGGAGGTGATGATCTCTATTCCGGGTGGTTCTTCACAGGTTGAAAAACGAGCAGTTGTAGCCGCCTGTAAACAAGCCGGGGCATCAGACGTCTATTTGATCGAAGAACCACTAGCTGCCGCAATTGGAGCCAAATTACCTATTTCCCAAGCTTCCGGACAGATGATAGTTAATATTGGCGGTGGAACGACCGAAATAGCCGTTATTTCTCTAGGTCAGTTAGTAGTTTATAAAACCGTTCGGATTGCTGGAACAAAGTTAGACGAAGCAGTGATGACGGAACTTCGAAAAAAACACAATATGATTATTGGTGAACGGACAGCCGAAGACATAAAGATTAAAATTGGGAATGCGTTGATCGGCGAAAAAGAGGAGAAAACAGAGAGGAAAATGGAAGTAAAGGGACGCGATTTTCAAAGCGGGCTACCAAAAATCTATGAAATTGGGGAAAAAGACGTTAATCTTGCTCTGACCAAACCACTAAAGGCAATCCTTGATGGAATTAAAGAAGTATTGTCACAAACTCCGCCGGAACTGGCGGCTGACATAGTTGATAAGGGAATAGTTTTGTCTGGCGGAACTGCCTTACTAACTAATATTGACCGCTACATAACTTATTATACCGGGGTGTCATCATTTGTAGTTGAAGAACCTTTATTTTGTGTTATTCGTGGAGTTGGTATGGCAATTGAGAATCTAGACAGTTTTAAGGAAGCGATACGATGATCATAGGGGTCGACCCCCGTGTCGACCTATAATATTTATAAATTTTTAATTTTTAATTTAAAATTTTTAATCAATTTTTAAATCTTAATTTTTAAATAGATTTATAGTATTATTTATTATTAACATTGTGTTTTTGCTAGTAAATATAAATTTTGTTTGATTTAACAATATAAATAGTTATAAAAATATTTGAACAAAAGTGTCTTATAAATTAGAAATTAAAAATTAGAAATTCTCCTATAATAAATGAACTAAAATGAAGAAAAATAACATATTAAATATAACAATAAATCCCGAGACCAAAAAGACAGTCCTAGAGAAAATTTTATTATACATAGAGAAACCAACCGGTTTTTTACACATTGTCTCCCTTAACTCAGAGAACATGGTTGTTGCCACTGAAGATGACTTATTCAAAAGGGTTATTGAGACAGCCCAAATAAAGATAGTCGATGGGATAGGGGTTGTCCTGGCTGGCCGATGGCTGGGTATAGAAGTGGGTGAGAGGGTGACGGGAGTCGGGTTGATGGAAGATCTCTTGAAAGTGGCGTCAGACAGACGCTTAAGAGTGCTGATGATTGGAGGAAAAGAAAATTTAGCACTTCAACTTGCTCAGTGCTACAATAACCGATTTCTCAAGGCTATGTTCAAAGGACTACAAGGAATAAAGAGCATTCAAAATCCTGACACAGTTGAAGAAGAGAAGATTTTTTCAATAGTAGCCGACTATAAGCCCCACTTGGTATTTGTAGCTTTCGGATCACCGGATCAGGAACTATGGATAGCCCGTCACAAAAAGGAGTTTTCCAATTGCGTGGTTATGGGTGTCGGTGGAGCATTTGACTATTTATCAGGAAAAGTTATTCGTGCCCCGGGAATTATTCAAAAAGTCGGATTTGAGTGGTTATTTCGTTTAGTTAATCAACCATGGAGATGGAAAAGACAATTACGACTTTTTAAATTTAAAGGATTAATTCTTCAAGAAAAATGGAAAAAAAAATAATTTCAGTTCTCAAATACTTCTCGTTTTTTGCTTATCAACCTACGTTGGAAGAAATCCACACCTTCCTACCTGTTAAGATTGATAAAAATAAGCTGAAATATACTCCACCCCA
>PEVZ01000034.1:5985-7324 GCA_002779665.1 Candidatus Roizmanbacteria bacterium CG06_land_8_20_14_3_00_34_14
TAGAATTAAGAATTCCAAAAAAAAACTAAATAACTTACGTTTTAGACTGTATATAAGGCTTATTTCATTATTTCCTCAAATTAAACTAGTTGGTTTGTCTGGGAGTATCTCAATGATGAATGCGAAGGAGAATGATGACATCGACCTATTTATCATCACGGCGAAAAATAGATTATTTACGGGAAGATTAATTGCGTTAATATTGGCACAATTATTAGGGTTAAGGCGTCGTCGAACATCAGAAAAGCTCGACACTCTTTTTTCGACCGCCACACCCCAAAGGGAACCCCTGGCGATTGTCTCAAAAAAAGCGTCCTCGCTTTTAACTAATCCCCAGTCCCTAATCCCTAATCCCTTTAAAAACAAAGTCTGTTTAAATTTATTTTTCGATGAGAGCAATCTAAAAGTTCCAAAATTTAAGCAGACTTTGTTCGTCGGTCACGAAGTCCTGCAGATGAAGCCAATTGTCATTAAAGATAATATTTATCAGCGATTTTTAGAGGTTAATGAGTGGGTATTCAGGCTATTTCCAAATGCGAGAGAAGTAGTAGGTAGAAAGTATAAAGCATTAAGTATCAAACAGAAAAAATCGCTTAATACTTACTACTTAATACTTAATACTTTTTTCAATAAAATAGAACAAAGCCTCAAAGGCTATCAACTTCATTTAATAAACCGTCATCGTACGACTGAGTTTATTACTCCCACCCAGCTCTGGTTCCACCCTGATGATTTTGAGAAGAAAATCAAATACAAATAGTTGAAAGTAGTTAAAAATGGTTATAAATTGTTATAAATAGCACAAACGGTTATAGTTAAAAATAGTTGTAAATAGTATCTATGAAAAATGTTAAAAATTTAAGAATATATATAAAAGCGATTGAGTTGGTTGGAAAAATCTATGATTTAGTTAGAAAAAATCAAAATTTATCAAGGGATTTTTCTTTATGTGACCAACTAAAAAGAGCTTCGGTATCAGTACCTGCGAATATTTCAGAGGGTTATGCTCGTAGTAAAAAACAGTTTAAAAATTACCTAGAAATTGCAAAAGGTTCTGACAATGAAGTTATCACTTTACTTGATATAGTTGAGTTAGTTTGCAAAATTAACACGGATGAACTGCAAAATGAGTATGAAATTTTAGCAAAACAAATTACTGCCTTTTCAAACTCCTTCTGACTTTCTTGCTATTTCCAACTAATTATAACTATTTACAATTATTTATAACTATTTACGCTTCTTTCATATAGCAAGTTCCGAGTCCGGCAGTTTCGAGTTGGTCGAGGATTGTTTCGGCTCGTTTAAGATCAATCTTTAAAGCTTCAACCAACTGTTTTGA
>PEVZ01000034.1:7350-10738 GCA_002779665.1 Candidatus Roizmanbacteria bacterium CG06_land_8_20_14_3_00_34_14
AATCTTAGTTTCTTTGGCGTCAGATACTCTTTGAGTCGTGACCGCTGTTGTCTTAACTCCTTCGATTGATTTTAATCGACTATCAATCTCATCTAATTTTTTAAGAATTACTTTTACTGAATCTTCCATAATTTTTATATTATAACATAAAAATAGTAATTCAAAATTCAAAAATTCAAATCCCTCTTGACAATAATTTTTTATTAATGTGTAACACTATACATATGATTAAAAAAATATTTCCAGTCTTGCTGATCTTATTACTTTTGGGAGTTAGTGGTTATTTTTATTTTCAAAAAAAGGCTTCAGCTCCTCCTGTCAGCCCGGAAGTAAAGAAAGTACAACAGGAAATGTTAGCAAATTGTAAATATGACCGTGATTTTTGTATCTACTCTGCAAATGCTTTAGGTGAAAAAGCCGGTGGTTCAACGATGACTACTGAATCAATATTATATGGGAAGAAAATTAAAATGGTTTTGAAAAACGATGGAAAAGGAAATACCGAATCAACTAATTATTCGGATGGAGTAGAAGAGGGAACTTATATCTCTCTAAACGGAGTAGTATATATGAAAAATCAGGGAGAGACTGTCTGGACGGAATATCCCAAGGAGGAGACAGGTAAAAATGTAGATAAGGCATATGATATCAATGAGATCTTAAAAAATACAGGAAATGTCAACGTGAAAGATACTGCTATTGATAGTGAGTCTGCAAATGATTTAGTTGTAAAAAAAATTGGGTCAGAAAAGTGTGGTGTTCATACTTGTGCAATTTTTGAAGTGTCATTTGTCTCAATGACGGATTCTTTAACAAAAATTTGGGTTGATACGACCGATCACTATGCCCGAAAAATGGAATCGAAAACGCCAGGAGAAGGATTGAGTACAATTTATTTTGATTATGAACCTGTCACAATAACAAAACCATCACCGCTAAAAAAAATGCCGGCGGTTGACTCGACGACTTATGAAGCGCCTGAGGTAAACGTCAACACAGACGAGACTATACCGGTGGAAGAACTATCACAATAAAATGAGACCAATTTATAAATATCTTCTTTTTGGTTTGGCTACTACTTTAATCGTTGTTGTTCTTGTGGCTCTTTTTTTTATAAAACCCTGGCAAAAAAAAGACACAAATAAAAATTCTAAGGCAAAAACAAACGTTGCTATTATTGATAAAAAAGATCTTAAACACGCGACTGTAATTACGGTTGATCCAAATAAAGAATCGAATATCGATGTCTATACAAGTAAAAAAATAGTTATAAATCTTGAAATTCCAAAAGGAATTTTAGATAAGATTCAAAAAATAGCCATTATTCCTTACACTACTTCAGACCCGGCAAATCCAGTCAAAATTCTTATTTTTCCACAGAATTTAACTTTTAAAAAACCAATTACGGTCACATTCGACCTTTCACGAAGTGCCTATAGATTATCAGCTCCAGAATTTATAACCACAAATGGTAGGGTGACGGGAAACACTCAATTATTTTTTACTAACAAATTATTTACCAATCCGATGCCGGCACTTATTTCCCGATCAACCGAAACATCGAAATCTATCACGGCACGTATTTTGAGTGCAGGACTTTATTCGTTGACAACAGATGGGAAAAATAAATCTCTTTATGCGCGTTCTGCTCTTAAAAATAAAAAAGTGGACATTTTAACGACGCTTGAATCTGCCTCAGCCCTTTTATTTAATAAAGAAAAACTTAGTTCAGATGAAAAAAATATAGTTATCAAGGCGATCTCAATAATTGAAAGCCAAAAAGATGCGTCGGTATATGAAATGTATACAGCCTTTGCTTTGGGTCAAATTTTAAAAGACAAAAAAACTTCATTTTCATTTTTTAAAGAAGTCTACGCAACTGACCCTTATGAAGATTATTTAAAATTTGCCTGTGGAAAAGAATCCGAGACCCCTGACAAATTAGCGGTTCTTGCCAATACGGCGAAGCTTGGCGGTTACTCTGATGTTGAAAAAAAATGTATTGACCATGCCCGGACGTTAGTAGTTGAAGAAAGTCGGGATTTACTTAATGGTGATCCAACTACAGGAGAATTGGTTGCTCAGATGAGACGTAATGACTCATTTGGTTTACCGGCGGGTACAAATAATCCGCTTCAAAAGCGTATCAATGAGATTTTAGTTAAAGAAATTAAAGACCTGATTAATCGAGGAGCAAGTAAAGAGGAACTTTCACAAAAATTAGCTGAAGTGCAAACAATTGGTAAGGTTGATGAGAAATGGCAGGACATCGTCCTTGATAAAATTTCTCAAAAAGCATATGAAGATGCCAAAAAAGTAATTGACGACCCCCGAAGTACTCCATCAGAGATAAATCAAGCGCTTATAGAAGCTCAATTGTACGGAGTAAAACCGGAAGGAGATGAGGATATTCAAGAAGCATTTAGAAAAAGGATGAATAGAACTCCTCAAGAAATCCTTGATTCTCCCGACTCAACAATCGGAGAAATAGTTGAAGCTTGGATTAACACCGAAGGGACTGACCCCGAGCTTCATGAAAAATTACGGGAAAGAAAGCAAGCCGAAAGACATAAAAATTCAACCAACGATTTTCCAACCGGTGCCCCCACAATTCCTCCGGAAGACGCAGAACAGGGAATTGATTCGGATTTATTAACAATACCAATCTATGAGTTGATGGGAGGAACAACTTTTGATCAAAATGGTATGAATGAATTGAGTAATGAATACATCGATTATGCACATGAATTAGTAGACGTAACAGCAGAGGCATGTCAGGGGACTCTTGAGATGATAGATGAATTTGGAGCTCCTGAAGGAGTTGATGTCTCTGAACTTCGATCAGAATGTGATAAATCAAAAATGGATCAAGTGGTTACAGAAGGTGAGAGAGATGCTGCAGCTGAGGCTGAAAAGGTAGGGGAAGGGCAGGATAATTTTGACTCATTTTCTGATGATCAATCGGATTGGCATATTGAAATCGAGATAACCCCAACCCCTGAAATTGAACCAACTGAAGAGCCAATTATTGAACCGACGGAAGAACCTCTTTAATAAAGTTCGTAAGTGGTTGTGTAAGAAGAAATAATTTTTTCAGTTTGTTCGCTGTAATTTACATTACTATCTATTGTTTGAGCTACATCATCTTGAGTTGAGCCTTCCATTTGCTTAAGTCCCATCGGATACGGTTGTGGATTATTTCCATCCTCGACCTTCAGTAATTTACCAACCTTAAGATGATTAATTTTTGCGATTGTTTCAACCTGTGCACGGGCATCTTTTAATGCCTCTTCCTTTGCTTTTGTTTCCCAAGCTTTTCTGTTATTTAAAGAATAATAAGTATTGGTAATTGACGTATTAGGGTTGGCGTTAATGAGGGAAAAAACTT
>PEVZ01000035.1:0-3143 GCA_002779665.1 Candidatus Roizmanbacteria bacterium CG06_land_8_20_14_3_00_34_14
ATAATAGTTTAGGAAGTGGGGAAGGGCTAAGTATAGTTATCAGCTTTCCAAAAAATATTGCGGCGGTCTTGGAGCCGAAAGAATTTGTACCGTTTAATGAGATGTTACTTGGAAGATTAGTTACTTGGTTACTTGGTTTCCTGGCACTTTGCTGGTATGTTTTTTTACCATTTTTTATTATCTATAAATGGTTTAAATACGGACGTGATCCAAAGTCAACGATCGGTGTGACAACAGCTTGGTTTGACCCGCCAAAAACACAGGATGGAAAAAGATTTTTGACTCCGGGAGAAGTGGGGACGCTGGGTGACGAAACTGTTGATATGAAAGATATTTCAGCCACGGTCGTTGATCTGGCCCGCCGGGGATATTTGGTAATTGAGGAAAAATCCAAAAATGACTATTACTTGATCCGCCTTCGTCCAGAAGAAATAGAGACTACGGCGAGACGAGGAAGAAAAAATGATGCCTTGTTAAGCTATGAAAAAACATTGCTTGATAAATTTTTTGGAAGTAAAAAAGAAATAAGGATAAAAGATCAGGAGCTATCTGCAGAAGTGGCACAGATCAAAAACGAAATGTACGAACAGGTGGTTAAAGATAAGCTATTTGATAAAAATCCGCAAACTACACGGACGAAATATTATGTCTTGGCAGGGATAGCTTTATTTACCAGCAATTTTTTCTTAACTATTGTGGTATTTTTATTTGGTCGGGTTATGCCAAGGAAAACTGTCTTTGGTGTTGAAGCCAAAAATATTGCTTTTTCTCTAAAAAACTTTTTAACAAGTCAAAAAAGACAGTTAGAATTTCAAGCAGATAAACAAATAATGTTTGAGAGGTTATTACCATTTGCAGTTGCTTTCGGGGTAGAAAAGACCTGGGCAAAAAGATTTGAAAGTTTAAATTTGTCACAACCAAATTGGTATAGAAGTTATTCATCATCTCACTTTTCCAGCTATATGCTCGTAAACAGTCTAAATAACTCCTTCAGGTCTGTTACAACCGCAGCGACTCCAACAAGGTCTTCAACTGGTCATTCTTCAGGGTTTGGGGGAGGAGGGTTTAGTGGAGGTGGAGGTGGTGGAGGCGGAGGAGGGAGTTGGTGATAATTTGTGCTCCCGAGCAGAATTGAACTGCTATCCCGGGTTCCGCAAACCCGTATTCGATCCGTTGAACTACAGGAGCATGAATAATATTTTAACAGATTAAGAACGATCTTGACTTTGTAAAAATAAAACGATAATATTAAGTTATATGACACTTCCATACTCTTCAAGTCTGGTTAATGAAGCGTTAAGATTAAGAAAAAACGGTTACTCTTACGAAGAGATATCAAAAAAACTAAAAATTGCCAAAAGTAGTGCATACTTGTGGTGCAATCAAGTTGTATTGAATGAAAAAGCAAAAAAAAGAATATCTGGTAGGATGGCAATAGGAATAAAAAAAGCAAAAGAAGTATTAAAAACAAAAAAAGATAATATAATGAAAATAATATCTGATAATTCCAATAATTATGTATCAAAAATAGAATCTAACAAGGAATTTAATAAACTATTGTGCTCTTTCTTATATTGGGGTGAGGGATCGAAAAATACAAATTCTCTTATTTTTACTAATTCAAACCCAAAAATGATCCGTTCATATTTAAACTTGTTAAGGGAATCTTTTGAATTAGATGAAAGTAAATTTCGAGCTTTAGTACATGTTCATGAATATCATGAAGATATAGAAATAAAAAAATATTGGTCAAAAATAACAAATATTCCGCTAAGTCAATTTTCTAAAAGCTATCTTAAACCACATACTAGTAAAAATATTAGAGAAGGATATAAGGGAACAATAAGTATTCGATATTATAATTATAAAATTGCTTTAGAGCTTAGTTTTATTTATAATAGGTTTGCTGATAAGCTAATTAAATAGGGGGCGTAGTTCAACGGCAGAATATGGCTCTCCAAAAGCCTAGATGAGGGTTCAATTCCTTCCGCCCCTGCAAGGAGAATAAAATATGAAATTTACTTCAATACTGTTGGGTCTATTAGTAGGAACGACTTTTTTTATTCTTTTGCCTTATTTTTTTTTACTTTTAAGCATTTATCTATTCTTGCCGATTTATTCATTTTTTATTCTTAAAATATTTGGAATAATTTTAATTCTTTTCGGTCTATGTTTATTTAGCTATTGTTCGGGTCTGTTTTTTATTTTTGGTAAAGGAACACCGGCGCCGATAGAACCACCTAAAAAATTAGTTGTTGAGGGCTTATATAAATATACACGGAACCCAATTTATATAGGTTACTTTATGATCTTATTGGGGGAATTCTTATTTTTTGGACAATTTTTATTATTAATATATTTTTTCCTGGCAATAATTGGAATAAATATGTATGCCGTTTTTCATGAAGAACCTATTCTTAAAAAGAGATTTGGAAAAAGTTATAAAGAGTATTTTAAAAAAATTCCGAGATGGTTATAGAAAATTAAATGAAACTAACAACAAACATAAAACCCAAAATTGGCCTATGGAAGTTTTTGCCAAAAATCATATCTACTAAAACGGCTCAGTGTATTTACCCCTTTATTTTTTTACCAGAAGATATCTATAAAGATCTTATTTCTCTAACTCCAAAACCAGAATCAGTAGCAGTTCTTTTACACGAAAAAGTTCATCTTGAAAGGCAAAAGAGAAAAGGAATCATTTTATGGATTATTCTATATATTATTTCTCCAAAATTTCGCCTTAACGAAGAATTATTGGCTTTTAAAGAACAAATAAAATATTTAAAAAAACTTAATTTAACTTTAGATTTAGAATTGAGGGCGAAAAGATTATCATCATGGCTCTATTTATGGTGCATTTCTTATAAAAAAGCTCTTTTAGAATTAAAAAAGCTTTAATAGTTAAAAATTGTAGAAATCATTGTTTATGAAAATTTATTTCCTCGGTACCAATGGCTGGTATTCCAGTCCGACTGGGGACACTCCTTGTATTTTGATTGATAGCAAAGACCGTTATATTATTTTTGATGCCGGAAATGGGATTTATAAAATTGACAAATATATAAAAGAGGATAAGCCTATTCATCTTTATTTAAGTCACTTTCATATCGATCATATCTCAGGGCTTCACATTTTAGGTA
>PEVZ01000035.1:3172-7399 GCA_002779665.1 Candidatus Roizmanbacteria bacterium CG06_land_8_20_14_3_00_34_14
TTTTGAAACATTTGTCAATCCGCCCTACACGATCGGGATTGTTAATCTTAAAACAAAAATTAGACTTCATGAACTTGAAGAAGGGGATAACATGAGAAAACTTTTTCACGGCTTTGATAATCATGGGTTTAAAGTTATCTTGGAAGGAAAATCAGTCGTCTATTCCGGTGACACAAAAATAGTTCCCAATGGTCTGTTGCTTGCCAGCGGTGCCGACTTACTTATTCACGAGTGTTCTAATATTGTTTCACCTAATCCAGACGCTTGGGGGCATACCGATCCTATTCAAACAGCCCAATTTGCCAAAGACGCAAACGTCAAACAACTCGTTATGACACATTTTGGTGCCTCTCTTTACGATACTTTGGAAAAGAGAAAGGAAACAGAAAAAAAAGCCAGAAAAATTTTCCCAAATACAGTTGTTGCGACGGATGGGTTGGTATTGGAATTTTAAAATTGACATTCCATCCCTTTTGTCATACAATAGTTATGTGGAAAATTTTGAATGGAATGATGACAAGAATGAGAAGCTGAAAGAAGAAAGGGGTATCAGTTTTGAAATGGCAGTCAAAGCAATTTTAAATAGTAATTTAGTAAAAATAGAAAAAAATCCAAGCAAAAAACATTTAAATCAACTGATGCATATTATTAACATTAATAATTATTGTTACTTAGTACCATTTGTAAGAGAAAAAGATAAGATTTTTTTAAAAACTATTATTCCGAGTAGAAAAGCAACAAAAAAATACATTAAAAATTTATCAAACTAATATTTTTATGAAAAACTATAAATTGGATTCTGAAGAAAAACGAATACTTAAGGATTATGAAGAAGGTAAATACGTTTCTGTTGATAATTTAGATGAGGAAATCGCAAAAGCTCGTGAGGCGGCAAGAAACACCCTTTTGAAGACTAAAAATATTAATATTCGTCTACCATTTAAAGACATACAGAAACTAAAAGAAAAGGCGGCGGAAAATAATTTACCTTATCAGACTTTAATATCAATGTTGCTTAGACAATATACAAATGGAGATATAAGAATTACTTTATAAAAAAACCCTCACTTTCCTGGGAAGTCAGGGGTAATTAATAAATAGTAATAAGTTGTTAATAAGTCATGTCAGATTTGATGACGAAACCACTTTGTTCACAGGGAACCTTAATACTAATAGATTTTGCTGGTTTCCAATTAAATATACTCATAAATCCAGAATAATCAGACCTTTGATACTGAAGATCTACCCAGTAACTAGCATTTGGATATTGTTGATCTGGTTTACAGATATCAACGTTTGTCAGATCAATACTTCTACTTGAATTACTATAAAATGTTCCAATATCACTAAACATTGAATTAGTAAGCCGATTATTAAAAAATTTACTCAATGCAACGGTACGAGTTGAGTCTGTATATTTTGTAATCCATCCCCAAATTATCACCAAATTAAAGGAACTTGAATTTGTAAGTATAATTTTCTTCCCGGTGACAGTTGGCGTAGGAGAATATATAGGTGTAGGCGTAATACTGCATGTGTACTTTTTAGTACAGGTGGAATCAGTATAATATCCTAATATCTTTATTTGATCTTCATTTGGGTTATAATTTTCATTAATTTTTTGCCAGACGCTTGTATTTGCACAGGCTCCATAACCGTAAAATCCCAACTTACACGAATATGAACAATAATCGACAACGTTGGTTAGTCGTGAATTGTCATTACAATCATTATTAGTACCAATCACATCTCTATAATAATTAGTAATACCATTTACAATTTTTCTCTTGACAGTTTTTGTTGATCTTAAACCAAAGCCGAGATCATCATCATTACAATTGAACAATTGACAACCGGTATTTATGGTGATTGGTGGGGTAACCGGATCATTGGCTATTGGCGGATTATTGGAAGCATCGACGGAGACGGGGGTGACCGTTGGATTATTATTCTCTGAGCCATAGCCCAATCCCATTGCAATCGTCGGAGTCCCTATTTGTATACAAGTGTCTTTTTTAACATTTTTTAGAGTGCCGGTTGGCCAACCAAAGCAACATTGAGGACTACCATTGGAGCCACTATCAACATATGCTTTGCTAAAATTATTTCCGTTAAAACATTTTAAATCACCGCAAAAACATCCGCCTGCCCGGGAATTAAAAACGATTGAAGAATTAATTTTATAAACAAAGAGAGAAAGAAGAATAACTATGAAAAACAATACAATAAACGTAATCCAAGATTTCTGACCTACACTTTGTTTTCGTGTAAGCCTTTTTTTCTTCATAAATTAAATTTATCACATATAAAAAATAAATTCAATAGGATCTCAAGTAATTATACGTAAATAATCAGTACCAGCTGGACATAAAATGTTAAAATAATATTTATGAACGAACAAAATGTTGCTTCAATTAAAATGAACAATACCGAATTTAAATTCAATGCTATTCCAAAAATTGATCAACAAAAGTGGGTTGAGGCAATGGCTGGTAAGGAAGGTAAGCCAGGACTTCAGGGAGCTCTACTTTTAGCCCCAGATTTTGTTGCCAAAGGTAATGCAGAACAAATGATAAAGCAAAAACTTGATGCAACTGACATGAAAGTTCGTTGGAACTTTAGAGAATTAAATAAAGTGAGTCGCAGTGAGAGAAAAGGTACAGGTGTGGGTTTTGAACAATGGCAAAAGCAAATAAAAGATTATTTAAAATATTATAAAAATAATGAGTCTTTAGAAGCTAACGATCATTATAATATTTGGAAGGATTTGATTTGTAAAACATCAGGTATAAATCATCAGGATTTTGATAAGTTTATTTCCGGAGAGGTAGTTGACGGGACAAAAATGATGAGACGGATAGCTCTTGCCTTGTATAACAAAGATGGTAGTGGTACAGAAAAATTTATCAAGGCTACTTTAGATTCTGATAGGGTTGAGGATCCTAAATATCAAGTTCATATTCGTGAAGTTGCTAAAGTTATTTTTGGAGATAAATATACCGATAATATTTTACTTCAGATTCAAACTTTAGAAAAACAGATAGCTCAACCGACAATAAATAAAACAGATTTAGCAAAAAGAATATTAGATAAAACAAAAAAATTAACAGCGGAGGAAAAATATATTATTTCTGAGATTAAAAAATTTTTAAATAAAGATAGTGATTTTAAAAAAAATAATGAGCAATTAAATATTGGATCGAGGGAAATTGTTGTAAAACAAAATATTGGAGGCAAAGAGGAACAGGAAGATTATATTTTGACCAGAGATAGGAAAAATCCTGGAGGAGAGAAATTACCTGAAGGGGTTGAATCAATTGCGATTTTAGCAGATGGACACGGTATTGATGGAAAAATAGCCAGTCAAACCACGGCTCAGTTTTTTGAGGCATATTTTATTGAATACAAAAATAATAATCCTGCCATGTCAGTTGAAGATGCAATCTCAAGCGCTATAAAGGAGACAGAAGCTGAGGTTTGCAAGGTTGCGCCAGGCGGAGGATCAACTTTAACTGCAGCAATCAGATATAAGGGGAAAGTTTACATTGCTCACGTAGGAGATAGTAGAGCCACGATAATAGATAAGAATGGTGCGGCTCATATTTTGACAAAAGACCACACTTGGAAAGAAAGAGGAGAATCAAAATATAAATATAACATTCAATTATCAAGAACGATAGGGGATCCAAATAAAAAAATAGCTTCGGATGGCAAGATAACTAGTAAGCCTGATATTATTGTGGTTGACGAAAAAAATGTTTCAAAAATTATTCTTTGTTCAGATGGTTTATATAATAAAGTTGACTCAGAGCAAATACGAAAAGATATTCAGAGTAGTTATACTATGGAAGAAGCCTCGAGAAAGATAATGGAAAGAGTAAGAGACGTTACTGAAAAAGCGTTAGCAGATAAAAAAGAACCTGATAATACATCTCTGGTTCTTATACAAATATAAAAACTATCTTTATTATTTTGCAGGAAAATCGGGGATTGCAGGAGCATCGGCTGGTGGAACGACGGGGGCAGTCGAGTCGGTTGAATCGGTCATAGTCGGTTGAACCGGTGGAATAACAGTTGTTTCTGCTTTTGCCTGAAGGTCATCCATAACTGATTTTAGGGGGTCAGGAGGCGCAGTAGCTTGGTTATTGGTTACTTGGTTAGTTGGCTCAGGATTTGTTGGTTCGGAAATGGGTGTTTCTGCTGAAATTGGAGCGGGGGAAACAGAAC
>PEVZ01000037.1:0-3258 GCA_002779665.1 Candidatus Roizmanbacteria bacterium CG06_land_8_20_14_3_00_34_14
AAACCCCAAAGACAACTCCAATTAGAGTTGAAACTCCAAGGGCTAAGGTCACTGAAGTGACATCCATATAAGCGGGAAAATATGGTTGAACTATTAAAATTCCAATGTAGGCCAAACCAAGACCCAAAGCTCCACCAAGAATCGATAAAGCCACTGCCTCTACTATAAATTGAAATAAAATATCATTTTTCCGTGCCCCGATTGCCCGCCTAATTCCGACTTCTTTGGTTTTGTCCGAAACGGTCACATACATAATATTCATTATTCCAATTCCTCCGACCAAAAGAGAGATGCTGGCGATCGCCACAAGTACTAAATTTAAAATTCCAAAAATTCCATTAACGACTGATAATATTTCCGTTGGTTCAATAATACTGAATTGGTCATCTTTATATCTTTTTAACATTTCACTTTTTACTTCCTCTTTGACGGTAGCAATTGGCAGATTCTCATCAGTCTTCATCGCAAAACGGATAAATTTTTTGTCTGGATCAAATATAAAACCAGTTGTGTAAGGTCCAAAAAAATATGAATCATAATCTGGCCCACCAAATCCTCCCCCACCTTTACTTTTTATTACCCCAACGATTGTAAAAGTCACACCATCAATGGTGACTTTTTTGTCAATAGCTTCACCAATCGATCCAAAAAGTTTTTCTGCTATTTTTGGTCCAGCCACAACGACTTTAGCTCTTTTACCGACGTCACGCTTTTCAAATAATCTTCCTTTGTCTATATCAAATCCTGAAATATTAAAAAAAGCTTCCGATGAAAAAAACATCGTCACAAATTCAGATTTTTTCGACCCCTTGGCTGTCCCCGATTTTGATGATAATGGAGTAATTGCAGTGATACTGCGAACTCTTTTTAATCTATTAAAATCTTTTAAATCAAAACGGTTACCCAATAATGACGATGCGCCAAATCCTCCACTTTCCAATAATTTACCCGGGGCTACGAATAAAGTATTTGTTCCCAAAGCGTCAAATTGATCGGATATATATTTTTTAAAACCTAAGCCCATTGCCGTTAAAGTCACCACAGCAAAAACCCCAATTAAAATTCCAAGAGAAGTCAAAAATGTCTGCATTTTACTACGTCTAAAATCTTCCAGTGCCGATTTAATTATAAAAAAAAAGTATGTCATATAATTTGTACGGAACAAAAATTTTTGTTCCCTACCGATCTGACTTAACTGATTCAACTGATTTAACTGATTTAACTGACTTGACTGATTAGACTACCCTCCCATCTTTTACATGAATGATCCTTTTCCCATATTTAGCAATATCAACTTCATGAGTAACAATGGCGATGGTAATTTTTTCATCTTCATTTAATGTCTCTAACATTTCCATTATTTCCGTGCCCGTTTTACTATCGAGATTCCCGGTTGGCTCATCGGCGAGTATCATCTTTGGCTCCATAATAAGCGCTCTAAGAATTGCCACCCTCTGTTGTTGACCACCGGAAATTTTATTTGGATAAGAATTTTCTTTACCTTGGATTCCAAATCTTTTAATAAGACCTAATGCTTTCTCACGTGGATCATATTCCAATTTTTTTCTGGCATAAAAAGCTGGCAATAAAATATTTTCTAACACTGTCAATTTTGGAATTAAATTAAATTGCTGAAAAACAAATCCGATAAATTCATTACGGAGTGAGGAAATTTGATCATCATTAAGTTTGGAAATTTTCTTGTCTTGGACAATTATCTCGCCGCTTGTAGGTTTATCCAATAAACCGATTAAGTGCATGAGCGTAGACTTTCCAGAACCTGATGGCCCGATTATCGAAACAAATTCTTTGTCTTTTATTTCGACTGATGATTCCTTAAGAGCATAAAAAGTGGTTTCTTCATCGATTTTGTAGCTCTTAACAACCTTGTCTAATTTAATCATAGATTATTTCTTTATTTTGAAGTCCGTCTATAATTACATATTTTCCATCTATCTCAGAAGAGATATCTACATATTTCTTGATTTTTTTATCTGGCTTACCAACATATACATAATCGCCCTTACTATCTTTTTTTATAAATGATGAAGGGGCTGACAAGACATTTTTTACTTGTTTTGTTAGAAAGTCGACGTCACCGGTCATCGCTAATTTTAAAGGCAATGCTTGGGCTTGTTCATCTAATTTAAGTCTTAGTTCATAGACTGTCCCCGTCTCGCCGGTTTTAGGAGAAAAAGAAATATAATCTATGATTGCTTTAAATTTTTGTTCGGGATAAGCATCAAAACTGATGTCACCGACGTCACCCTCTTTAAGATTTATGACATCACCCTGCTCTGCGGTCACTAAAAAAAATAAAGTCTTTGGGTTGACTACCTCAAAATCGGCTCCGGCCGGCGTAATATTTACTCCTGCAAAAGGAGTGGAGACGTGAGTCACAATTCCTTCAATCGGTGTCCAAAGATTGGCATACTCAAGACTTAAGTTTTGATATTCAACATCAAGGACGGTATTTTCCAAACTAAACTGATTATTTTTCAAGGTTCTTTCAGCTGATTTTCTAATACTTTCTGATAAATCGTACTGTTTGTTCCAATAATCATCCTTAGTTTGTTCAAAGTTATTCCTACCTATTGAATAAGTATTTAAATATTTTGTCAACCTATTTTGGATGTCTCTCTGGTCAAGCGAAGCGAGCGATTGATATTTTTTTACATAATCACCCTCCTTAACTCCGACCCAAGTCAGACGCCCTGATGTCTGGAATTTTAAAGTGACTTTTTCCTCCGCATCAATCTCTCCTGATAATGTTAAGATTTCTTTAAGGTCTCCACGTTTTATGATATAGCTATTGACTTTATCTTTAGCAGTGGCGGACGAGCTATTTTTGTAAAAAATAAATCCGCCAACCATAATAATAATCAAAACCAAATACCATCTTTTTTTAAAGAATTTTATCATAGTTAATTTTATCACAAAAATGGAGCCCAGTCTGAAATCGGCATCACGTTGTAATTCAACATATTCCAGGCAAATAAAAATATTGCCGGCAATAAACATATGAAAATGATTAAGAATTTTTTTGAAGTAAAAAATTTCTCAAATGCGATTAACGCCAAAGGCCAAAGAGGCAGGGAATAACGGCTGATATCCCGATGTTGGACAAATAGAGTCGCAATAAAATAAACCAATCCGAAATAAAAAAAGCTTCTGTATTTACTATCTTTTAAATTAATAATCGCCAATCCGTACATAAAATAATAAAATATTATTTCTTCAAGCCAAGCTGTCCCGACC
>PEVZ01000037.1:3272-4212 GCA_002779665.1 Candidatus Roizmanbacteria bacterium CG06_land_8_20_14_3_00_34_14
GTTAAATACTGCAAAAGGGAAAGTCAGGTGGATATTGTCTCCCGAATGAAAATAAGCAAAAAAATCACCATATTGTTTTGTATATAACCCAAATACCCCCAATAACCCTAATGGGATTAAGACAATACCCAACCAGTTCCAATTAATTTTCCTTGTTTTAATAAATTTTTCAACAAACACCAATCCATACCCTGCAAATAAAAGTATTCCGGGCGTTTTAGTCATTGTGGCTATTCCGCCAAATAATCCCGCTAACCAAAACTGAGATTTTTCAAAAAAGAATAGGGATAATAATATTAATAACATAAACAAGCTTTCTGGTGCTCCTGCGGTCCTGACAACCAAAAACCGAGGAAGAAATAATAGAACAGTCGCAAGTAATAAAGGTTTATTTGTTAGCTTAAATTTTTTCAACAAGTAATAGAAAAATAAAACTAAACCAATCGTTGCTAATAAATTCACTCCCACCATTGCTTTCAAATATCCCAGTTTTCCCCCAATTCCCCCAATAACCCCTATCTCCCTAATCACCCTAATCAACGCCGGGTATAGCGGAAGGTGCGCAGCAAAATAACCTGGACTAAGTGGAAGTGATAAAATAAAACCAACATTAGGAATATCCATCTTGTCAACTTCGTAAAAAGTTTTTGCCGGAATTACGTATAAAGCTCCATCATATTGTTTATATATGGTAAGGAATCCGACGCTCTTCCAAAGAACAATGGTAGAAATTAAAACAATAGCTGTTAAAATTAAGTAAGCATATATGCGTCGCATAACTAACATTGTAGCAAAGAATTGGATTTTAGTCGTAGTAGTTCTTGTGGGAATTTTTCTTCGTTTTTATCGACTTGAGGGTTTTGTGACTTTTTTAGGTGATCAAGGACGCGATGCAATCATTATTAAACGAATTATAACCGGTGAACATTTTCCGGCAATT
>PEVZ01000023.1 GCA_002779665.1 Candidatus Roizmanbacteria bacterium CG06_land_8_20_14_3_00_34_14
TCACTAATCACTAGTCACTGTCCTATGAAACTTTCAAAACGCGCTCTTTCCATTAATCCTTCGATGACTTTATCAATTACCGCCAAGGCAAAAGAAATGAAAAAGCAAGGGCTTGACGTCGTCTCTTTTTCTGCCGGTGAACCGGATTTTGATACGATGTTTCATATCAAGGAAGCAGCAAAAAAGGCAATCGATGAGGGTTTTACTAAATACACAGCTTCATCCGGAATCATTGAATTAAAAGAAGCGATTTGTGCTAAGTTTCGACGTGATAACTGGCTTGATTATGAACCCAAAAACATTATTGTTTCAACCGGTGCCAAACAATCATTATTCAATATGGTGATGGTATTAGTCGACCCGGGTGATGAGGTAATTATTCCAATTCCTTATTGGGTAAGCTATGTAGAGATGGTCAAGGTGGCTGAAGGAAAATGCGTTTTTTTGAAAACTAATAATTTTAAAATTAATCCTCAAGACTTGGAAAAAGCAGTCACTCCAAAAACAAAGATGTTAATTCTATGTTCACCATCAAATCCAACCGGAGTCGTTTATGATGAAAAAGAATTAAAACAAATTGCTTCAATTTGTCTCAAACATAATATCTGTATTTTAAGTGATGAAGTTTATGAAAAATTAATCTATGGAAAAAAACATATTAGCATTGCCTCGGTCAATGAAAAGATCAAAAAATTGGTTATTGTTGTCAACGGTGTTTCAAAAACTTATGCAATGACCGGTTGGAGAATAGGCTACGCTGCCGCCGAAGAAAAGATTGTCAAAGCCGCCACCCGTCTTCAAGATCACTCGACTTCTAATCCTTGTTCAATTGCCCAAAAAGCTGCGTTGGCTGCCATCGATGGTCCCGAAGATCATGTAGCCAAGATGGTCTACGAGTATAAAAAACGACGTGATTTTATGGTTGACCGGTTAAATAGGATTGAAGGGATTACGGCTTCAAGACCCGATGGAGCTTTCTACGTCTTTGCCAATGTCTCAAAATTTTATAGTAGTGAAATCAAGGGGTCAATGGATTTTTGTAAAAAATTACTCGAAGATGCCTATGTTGCCGTCGTCCCTGGGAAAGCCTTTGGAGATGACCGCTATGTCCGATTAAGCTTCGCCACCGGTATGGACCACATCAAGCGCGGACTGGAAAGAATGGAAAAGTTCTGCGAGAAAATGAGGAAGTAAATTAATCTAAATAATCTTTTGCTTTTAAAATTAGTTTTTCCGCAAATGGTATAAATTCTTTGGCTGATTTATAAACACGCTGAGCTATTTCTTCTTCATAAGTATGTACAGAAAGGTTTCTATTCTCTAAAAACTCAAACCACTTATTAGGCTCGTCAATCAAATTCAGCTTTGTAGCTTCTCGAATAACAGTTTTTACACCATAAACATTTATACTATTTTCTTTTTCAATTGATTGAATCAACTTCCAAGCTAATTCAAATGTAAATTCAAATCGTTGGATTGTGGCGTCCTGATTAATAGTCGAATCAGCAGGCAAAGCAACTGCTTCTTTTAGCCGTCCAAGTGCTTTATTTAAATCTTCGTATTGAGATTGAATTTTGGTCATATTATTAATTTAGGTTAATAATTTTTTGTTTTGCCACTTCATTAAATTTATCAGAAACTTGAGAAAAATCAACCACGTCAACTGTATACGGAATATTAGATTCTTCAAATGCTTCTTTAATATCTGATAAAAGTATTGTGTCAATTTTCTTTTCAGATTTTACCCCAATATCAATATCACTAAATCTTCGCGATGTTCCTGTAGCTCGAGAACCAAATATGAAAGCTTTATCTTTTTGAGAATCTAAAAATTTAAACAGAATATTTTTTATTTCCCTTACCGTCGCTGCATCTAACATAAAATGATTATAGCATAGGGCTTCTCATTTTTTGAATATCGAAGTAATATCCCTGAAGTTAAAAGTTCCGTCGTTGTTAAGGTCGAAGGGGAGTAGTGATTTAAATTTTATTTGATTATTATCTTTTTTGAAAACGTTAAATTCCTGGCGGGGCAGGTGATAAGGCTTAATCAAAACAATTCTATAGAGCTCATCAAGAGCAATATTTTGAATGTTTTTTAGCTCCCCAATACCTTGTTTAACTGATAGATTTTTCTTTTTAAAAACCAATTTATCATCTATATCAAAAATCTGGATTTCATAGTCCCCTCCTCTACCCTCTCCAAAAGGAAAAAATGAAGTTTGGAATTTTAATGATGGAAGTGGTAAAATATTTATATTCCACTGATTACTTTCTAAAATATTTTTGCCATTTTTTTCCAAAAAAAATTTAATTTTTTTTGAACCCAAATCGTCATTTGTTTTTAAAGTAAAATAAATATCTTTTTCATCAAACGGCTTAACATCTTTCAAATCATCAAATATATAATTAGTTTTTTCTCTCCCATAACCCCTAACCCCTAACCCATAACTATCATCTTTATCCCACACCGCCTGGCCATCATTGTTTAACTTAATTTTGAAATGATAAGTTGATTGGACAACTAAATCAGTCGGTAATTTAAAATTTATCCAGCCTTTTTCAATAATCTCCGGCTCCCCTTTTATTTTTGACATTGCCTGGACAGTATAATATTGTTGGTAAAATTCACTATCTTTGTACGATCGTGCCGAGATTGTAACTGAGGTTGGAAGTTTCCAGGAAAACTCTAAAAATGGCTCTCCTTGATAATCAAAAACAAATGGAGTCACAGCCCAAACCCTATCATCCGGCAACCAAACATCATTAAAAGCCGCTTGAAAATAGTTCGCCACAGTTTCCTCCCCCAAATAACTCCTAACCCCTAACCCATAACTACTTCTCTTCCACCCTGTCTCCGTAATAAATACCTGTAACTCTTTTGTCATCCCTAATTCCTTTAGGAGTGCCAGCTCCCATTCGTAAGTCCTCACCGTGCCTCTTCCCACTGCGTACGGACTGCCGGCGAAAGCCGGATTCGGGTAGGAATGAGAGGCTAGACCGTCGATATACGACCATAGGGTCTGACCCTCCTGGAGGGTCAGACCCTGGAGAAAAGCCTTCTCATCTTCCAAGCCCGGCGTTGATGACGGCGCCGAGGCATCAAGCCCGGCTAACATGACAAAAAAGTCTTTGTTTTTTTCTTTCAATTTCTTAGCAAATTCAAGGACTACTTTGGCATAATTTTTTGCATCCACTTCCCCACCCCACTCACTCCCGTGATTTGGCTCATTAAATAAAATAACATAACGATTTTTAGTAACCCAATTTAAAGAGTTAAGAAAACTAACCCAACCTTCTGCATCTTTTGTCTCCGGTCTTCTCCAATTTTCCCCTTCTGCCGAAGTTGCCAATCTGATTATTGGAATAAGATGAAGCGTCCGAAGGTGATCAAATATCCCCTGCCATTTTTTTACATTTCTATCCTTTTCCTCGATAATTAAAGTCACATACCCCCAATTACCACCGTTAGAATTGACCAAATTTTTAACCTCAATAAACTGATCGGTATTTGGTTGGGCTAAAGAAATACCAAATTTGTTGTTAGGAGGCGTGGCAAAAATAATACTTGGAAAAATAAAAAGTGTTATTAGAACTAAAAAAAAATATTTCATAATAATAACCAATAACCAAATACCAACCTGCCTGCCGGCAGGCAGGGAAACAAACAAATTCCAATATTCAATTACCAATTGAATCAAACAGTTTGAATATTAATTATTGATAATTGGTTATTTTACTATCTCAACAATTATTCCTGCTTTTTTAAGTAGCTCTATTCCTGCCAGATCGTGATGTTCTACCCTGCAGACGACTCTGATAATTCCCGCATTGGCAATAATTTTTGCACAGCTTGAACAGGGATTGGCAGTTGTATAAAGAGTTGCTCCAAGAGTTGAGGAGCCATGAAGAGCCGCCTGAATAATCGCATTTTGCTCGGCGTGAATACAGACGCAGCTTTCTTCATACTCATAGCCTTTTATCTCTCCCCTATCCCGCCTTTGACATCTTAGACATCCGCCCTCACTGCAATTTTTTATTTTATGAGGTGTACCATTATAACCGGTTGAAATAATTCGGAAATCACGGACGACTATTGCCCCAACT
>PEVZ01000040.1 GCA_002779665.1 Candidatus Roizmanbacteria bacterium CG06_land_8_20_14_3_00_34_14
TACTAAATTAAAAAAGACTACAGGATAATGTTTTAGTTACTATTACCCGATCGATTTCGATGACAAAGAATATGATATAACGGGTTGAGAAAAATCATTATTTCGATGACATTGAATTATGATCTAATACGTTTAATTTTCACTCGTGAACTTAAACGTCGAGAGGATTTGGTTTGGGAATAAATATGGGTCAGAATTTCCTTGAGCTGATATTGATATAATAATAAGTTCTTTTTTTTGGTTTGTTGCTATGACTGTATTTGTTTCATCGCCCGAACCAAGTTGCGTATTGTTTGACATAAATTGTATAGCAGGCTTTCCATCAATGGTTATTGTTTTTATATCACGTTTATCATCAAATCCTGGTCCCTTTGCAGATGATACAAATGTTTCTGGGGTGGAATTACTATCAGAGGTAAGAACATTAATATTAATGAATGATGAAAAACCTCTCTCTTGCTCATCCATCTTATTAAATCCGATAGGCATTATATATGTACTTTCTCCATTTGGATTTTTGTTACTAACTTCATAATTAACTGGATATTTCAATTGGAATCCGAAACGTTCGTTTTTATACACTTTCCACCCCGCGGTTTCGTCGGGTGGAATAGAGATTGAAGAAACTGTTTTTGGGGTTGGAGAAACAGATTGAGATGTGGGTGACGGAACTTGAATAGTCGGGGAGACAGATGGATTTATAACTTGTTTTTGGAGTTTTTGGTTTTGAAAAATTAAATATGAGATTAATCCTACAGTGATAATTAATAAAATAGAGAAAAGAATTGTTTTTAAATAATTTGGTTTTGGTTGGGTGACAAAAACTTCTGGGGGAGGTTGTTGAGTTGGTGATTGGATTGGGTCCATAAATTAATAATAATGATTAATCTTTTAAAATACTACTGGTAAGTTTCTTCGCTTCTTTTATAAAAAAGTCATCCATTTCTTTTTTATCGAAAGGCACAAGTATTTTAGGAGTTTCCAAAATTTTGATTTCTTTAACCCTTAAAAGTTGACTGACCAACGTTAACTTATCAATATGTCAGTCAAACTTTATTTTTGCGTCCCGAATTAATTGACTTAAATTAAAATTACCACTTTTCATTATGAAATATAGGTCAATATAATCTCGATCTCTTGGACTCACAAAAATCGTATGAACTTTATTGGCGGCAATATCCCTAATACTATCAATTTGAAGTTTGCCAAACTTTAGTACTTTTTCAATTCTGGGGAACGGGTAATAGTTAAAGTCGACTTTAAGTTTACTACTATCTTTGAAAATCAGAAAATAACTCATCAATCCCATAAAAACGCTTCTATCAATTTTTTTGACGGATAAAATAACAGAAATTTTTTTTAAGTAAGCCTCAACAAGTTTCTGATCAACCTCATTCTCTTCAGTAAATAGGTCGATGTCTTCAGATAGTCTGTGTTTCAAATAAAATTCTGCAAGAGCTGTGCCACCTGTCAAGTAAAATCTTTTCGTTATCTCTGGTTCTACTTTGACAAGTTCCAAAAACTCAAGTTGTTTGGGAGTGAGGATTGTTTTCTCCATATTAGATATTCCAAAGCCCTTTTTTTATAAGGATCTATTTTATTTTTGATAAAAGGCCACACTTTTATAAGTCGTTTTTTGCTCAATTTATGATCATCCAACCCATAATTAATTGATTGAACAAGTTTCCAAAGTTCATATTTCTCAGGATCATTCTCTTTAAGTTTTTTTTCATCTATTGTCCAATTGTACATGTCTATATTTTACCAAAAAATGCAGGCTTATGTTCCTCCTAATTATTACAACTTAAAGAATGTTTTTTTTGATGAGTGAGGATGAGAGATACGATTTTTCATTTTTTCAAGCAAGGTTGTCAGGTCAACTCTTTTTTTTATAGTTTTTACTTTTTTTATTTCAGGTGGTTTATTAATAGGTGTATTAGTTTTTCCTTGATCTTTTTTTAGTTGTTTAAGTAATAAAATTAGTTGAACGCTGACGATTATTAAAAGAATAGTTGTGACTGTCACCGCTGTTGAAAGTAATAGTTGGGTAGTGTCCATATTTAAAGCAATCCTAATCTGACTTTTTCAGCAACGAGATTATTAGCGTGAAGAAGCTCGTCGTGAGATGTCCCTGCGTCAATCCACCAATCGATAAGGCTACACTCCAAATTCCCTTCTTTGAGATAAAAATTATTCAGATCAGTTACTTCCAGTTCTCCCCGAGCTGAAGGTTTTTGTTTACGGATAAAATCAAATACTCTATTATCGTATAAATAAATACCGGTTTGGGCAATATTAGATTTCGGTTTTTCTGGTTTTTCGACAATTGAAATAACCTTTCCCACCGAATCTATTTCTATAACTCCGTAATGTTTTGATTCCATTCCTGGCATTTTTATTCCAAATATCATTGCCCCTTTTTCCTTTTTATTAAATTTCTCTACAGTAGTTTTTAGATTATAACCAAAAATATTATCACCCAAAACGACAGCTAATTTATCACCCTTTGCAAATTGTTCAGATAAACTAATAGCATGAGCAATTCCACCTTTTGGATTTTCTTGGACTGAATAATAAAGTTTGACACCAAACTGATTACCTCCTTTAAGGAGATTAGCAAATTGTCCGGCGTGGTCGGGCGAAGTAGAAATAAGGATTTCTTTGATGCCTACATTTACAAGTGATTGAAGCGGGTAATATATCATCGGCTTATTATAGATTGGGAGTAAGTGTTTGTTAGTCACCCAGGTTAAAGGTCGAAGCCGAGTCGCCAGCCCTCCAGCAAGAATTAATCCTTTCATAAAAGTTATTCAAGGTAAAATAATAATTTTAAGTAAAAATATTATTATAAAAGCAATTAGGATATATTCTACCACAGTTTTTAAATGGAGGGTCTCGTTAACTATGTGGTGATAGACGCCCCAAATGATATAAAAAAAAGCAAAAGAAACAAGGACGAAAAATTCAATCGTTCTTTGTCCGCGAAAAATATTTAAAAGAATTAAGAAAAATATGCCGGCGGTAAATAAAAGTAAATAATCAAATATATGATTTTTTAATTCTTTTTGTAAATTAATATAAAAATGTTTAGTCATAGTTTAGATTATGGTACCAATTGTTGACATAAATAATCCGATGAGTACAAATACGATAAATAGTAAATGGGCGGTATTTTTTCCTCCAATTCTTATGACATTAAATTTCGAAGCAAAATAAAAGTCAAGGACAAGAGCCAATATGAGAAATGACATAAATATTAAATTAAGGTTAAAAGAAAAATTCAGAAAATTAACCTTAGGAGCGACAGCTTTTTGAACTACAATTTGTTCGGTATTTTTTTCAATCATCGGTTTATTTGGAACAACTGGAATATTTTTAGTTGCTTCGCCGGCTACCATTGGCTTGCCAAATTCCTGAACGACTAAAGTAGTTTGCTCACCGTTTAAAACTCCATTAACTATTGCATATCCGACTTCAGTATATTCTTTTTTTAGCAGATTATCCCGGTGTGTTGAGGAGTTCATCCAGGCATCAACAACGCCATTACTGAATAAAAAATTTTTTGCTAAATTTTCACCGGCGTATTCATATTTATAACCGGCGCCTAATATAAAATCCCAAGGTGTTTTTCCGTCGGGGGAGTAGTGAGACCAGTAATTTTCTTGAAACATATTTTCTGCTTTTCTTTTTGCAGCCAAAGTTAAAGATGGATTTAGAGAAAGAGTTGTTAAATTATTTTTTTGTCTTTGTTCGTTTGTCAGTTGATAAAGTTTTTCTACACTAATATCAGTCGCAAATCCCAAAACATCATGGATATTTCCTTGTTTAAAGACCATCATCATTAAAAAAGCAATCACCACATAGACAGTCAGAAAATCAGTATGAAGACTTTTGGCACGAAAATTATTTTCTTCATGAGGAATGAAGAGATGGTGAATAAAAGTTTTTATCTTTTCCATATGATAGTTTCATTCTAAATAAAATCGAGATAATAGTCAAAAGGGAATAAGAAGAGGAAAGAAAACATAAAAGATTAACAAATGATTTATTGTTTGGAGAATTTATTATCAACTCGTTTGTTACTCCTAAAACATCACCATTCCCACTATTATTTTTAACAACTCCAGT
>PEVZ01000004.1 GCA_002779665.1 Candidatus Roizmanbacteria bacterium CG06_land_8_20_14_3_00_34_14
TTTGACAGTGATTGATTTATCATCAGCAGAAATAATTTCGCCTAAAACAGGTCAAAATCCACCTCGATTATTCTTTATTGCTCGTAAAGTCTTCAGTTGAAGCAAAATCATAACCGTCATTCTCCGTGTAAGCAACGTCAACCGCATACCTTTCTTGCTCTAATCCCTTTTAAATGGAGTTGGCAATTCTATGTTCATCTTCAACAACTAGAATTCTCATAAAAAAATTATAGTCTTTTGACTGAAAGTTAGCTGAATTATTATCTTGAAAACGATCGTCGATATTGAACTTAGATAACAAATTTGTATTAATAACATTTTGTATAATATTATAAATATGACCTCTATAAACAACTTAGAAAATGAAATTAAATTAATTAAGGACAGAAATAAAAAAGTAGAAACAGATAAATCATGGGAAACAAGTTGGACAAGAAAAATTTTATTAATGACATTTACATATCTTGGGATTGGATTTTATCTTCGGGCGATTAATATTGACAAACCTTGGCTTAACGCAATCGTACCATCCGTTGGATTTCTGCTTTCAACCCTTACTCTCCCCTTTTTCAAAAAGATTTGGGAAAAATATATTCATCATTAAAATCCATTTGACAGTCAGAATTTGGTTATTTATGATATACTTATTGAAGTTAATTCAGTATGGTAGAAAAACTGCACTTGGAAAACAATTCAGTTTGTAAACTTCTGGATAACATTCAAAAAAATAATCAAAAGGAGGTGAAAATATAAATGGATACTAAAAAACTATACGTAGGAAATCTTCCTTGGACAATGACAAACGATTCTTTGAAGGAATTATTTGCTCAATTTGGAGAAGTAACTGAAGCCGTCATCATCACAGATAGAATGTCTGGACGATCAAAAGGTTTTGGTTTCGTCACATTTGCAACTGAAGAGGCCGCTGCTGCAGCTACTCAACAAATGCATGAAAAAGAAGTTGAAGGAAGAAAAATCGTCGTTAACGTTGCTCGACCTCGAGAAGAGAGGCGACCAGGTGGAGGCGGTTTTAACCGAGGTGGAGGAAATGGTGGTTTTCGAGATGATCGAAGAAGCTATTAATTCGCAAACAAACTAAACACTATCCGGAAATAGTAAAATAAAATTTATTATGAAGGGTAGTGTTTTTTTAGACCAAAAAACTTATTCGGAAATACTGTCTGCTCGGCGACCTTCGACTCTTCTTTGTGATTGTGAAAGATAAGTTTTTCTAATTCGAATATTTAGAGGTGTAACTTCAAGCATTTCATCATCATTGATAAAATCAAGCGCTTGTTCAAGAGATAGAGGGGACGCTGGAACTAACGCTTCCGACACTCCTTCTCCAGCAGAACGGTTATTAGTTAATTGTTTTTCTTTAGTTATATTTACTTCAACATCCATATCTTTAGAAGCTAAACCGACCACCATACCCTCGTAAACTTGTGTGCCAACTCCGATAAAAAGGACACCCCTACTTTGACTCTTAACCAAACCGTAAGTGACGGTTACACCAGCCTTTGTAGCAATTAATGCCCCATTTCTTGAAGATTCCATCTTTGGTCCTTTTGGTAAATATCCTAAAAAGTAAGAGCTCAAAACAGCTGTTCCTCTAGTCTTTGTAAGAAGAGCACTTCTAACTCCAAGCAAATTATAATCTGAAATTTTATATATCAGTCTGGTAGTATTGCCTGTCGTTACCATATCAAGCATCTCACCCTTTCTCTTTCCAAACTCTTCGGTTACCAAACCCATATAATCTTTATCAACATCAATTGTCACCTCTTCAAATGGTTCTTGAACTACTCCATCTATCTTTTTATAAATAACTTGAGGCTTTGAAACCTGCATCTCATATCCTTCTCGTCTCATTGTTTCAATCAAAATAGCAAGATGTAGCTCTCCACGACCGTAAACAACATAGTTAACCCCTTCTGGATCAGGCTCTATTTTTAATCCTAAATTTGTTTGTTTTTCTTTTTCTAATCGCTCTTTTATCTGACGGGAAGTTGAATATTTTCCTTCTCGACCGGAAAGTGGACTGGTATTTGGACCAATGGTGATTTTAATGGTTGGATCTTCAACTTTAATTGATGGAAGACTAACAGGACTTGATGGATCACAAATTGTTTGCCCAATATTTAATTGTGGAATTCCTGCAATTGCCACGATATCACCACTGGCAACCCAATTGACTTCCTTTTTACCCAAACCTTCAAAAGTATATAGTTTTTGAGCTTTATATTGACCAATAATTTTGTCATCTTGGACCAAAACAATTGGCTGATCTTTTTTTAAAATCCCTTGAGACACTTCTCCAATACAAAGCTTGCCAACATAATTATCGTAATCCAAAGTAGAAATCAACATTTGGAAAGGTTTTTCATCATCAGTGGCACTATTTGGTATTTCTTTAATAATCGTTTCAAACAGAGGAACGAGATTATCCTTGCTATTGGAATCATATTTTTCCGGTAATTCATAGAATGCTTTTCCATCCCGACCGACTGCATAAAGAGTTGTAAATTGAAGAAATGATTCATCAGAAGCCATTTCTAAAATTAAATTTTCTACTTGGGTCAAAATTTCTTTTGGTCTGGCATCTTTTTTATCAATTTTATTAATAACTAAAATTAGTTTTAATTTAGCTTCTATTGCTTTTTTAAGAACAAACTTTGTTTGAGGAAGGGGTCCTTCAGCAGCATCAACTAATAAAATTGCACCACTGGCCATATTAATGACCCTCTCTACTTCTCCACCAAAATCAGCGTGTCCAGGAGTATCAACGATATTAATTTTGGTTTTTACCTGCCTGCCGGCAGGCAGGTAAAAAACAGCTGTATTTTTAGCCAAGATCGTGATTCCTTTTTCCTTTTCAAGATCGTTTGAATCCATAATCAAAGTCTCACCCATTTCTTTTTGGTTATCACGGAAAGTATGAGTTTGTTTAAGAATGGCGTCCACGAGAGTAGTCTTTCCATGATCAACGTGAGCAATAATGACGACGTTTCTAATTTCCATATATTTGTGTAAAAAATACCTCTTCGCTTTCAATAAAAAAAATTTATACCCAACGAAGCTTTAATCTATTATTTGATGTATTTGGAAAATATACTAATAGTAAAATTTTGAAAGCTACGATCGGCATTACCACTTATTAATTAAAGCGAAGTGGTACCACCATCATTCTCTCGGTGGATTAATGAATCATATTGTACCACAAATTCGGCATATTTTATAGTATCATTATTAGCTATGAGCATAGCTTCAATACACGATAAGCTCGAGGCTTTTTTAAATAAGATACAAAAAATTGCCTTTGATGGTTTAGATACTGTTCATTTTCCATCATGGGATGAGTTAAAAGAAAAAGCAAAAAATATTAAAGTTGAGCCAGGTTGGGCAGTTTACTTTGTCCGGGAAAAAGATTATGTCGATCATATTGCTATAATTCCTCACCAAGACGAAGCTAATCTAAATTTATTGGATGCTCTTTTGCTTAATGCCGCTCCCCCACCGATTGGCCTTGGGATTGGGCCACTGACTGATAATCAATCTGATAAATCAGGACTCAGAATTATTACTGCAATTGAATACGTCGAACTTTATAAAAGAGGTGATTATAAAAAAATATTTTTCGGACCTCCTCCGGTGAATGATGTAGAGATAATAAAAAAAGCCGGTATAATTGCCAAAGAAATTAGTGATTCAGGAATTATTAATAATCAACCGGTCGTTTATTCTTTCTCAATGATTCCTCTTATTAAAAAATTTTATGCAATTAATTTTGATCCGATAAAATCAAAAACTAAATTAGCTTTTTTAACTAAAAAGCTAAAAAAAACTGTCAAAGCAATTTATTGTGGTAGTTTAGTTGCTCAAATATGGGAAAAAGCCGGGATAATAGATCTTCCTATTGTAAAATTTTTAAAAATTAAAGGTCACTCAAGTTTTAGTCTTTTTAAGTGGTCAATTGAAAATAATTCAATAATGGGCGGGATAAGTTGGGATAATGAGGTACAATAGAGTTATGATAAAAATAGGTAAAGTATTATTGGTCGGACGGGCTAATGTTGGGAAATCAACTTTCGTAAATAATATCATTGGACAAAAAGTTGCCATCACTTCGCCAAAACCGCAAACAACCAGATTTTCCATCCGGGCTCTTTATGAAGAAGAGCGTGGTAAAATTATTTTCGTTGATACTCCTGGAATTGTGGGAAAAGCTAAAGACTATCTTTCTAAAAGAATTAATGAAAAAACCTTGCAAGTTTTGAATGAAAGTGTTGATTTGATTATCTATATGGTTGATGCTACAAGAAAAAGGGATTTTGAAGAAAGTAAAGTCTTAGGATTAGTCAGAAAAATTAACCGACCAAAAATATTGGTCATTAATAAAATTGATGATCCTGGAAAATCTTTTTTACCTCAATATAAATTTTTAGAGGAAGAGTTTAAAGATGTTTTTCAAATATCAGCTATTAATAATATGCATGTTGGTCCACTACTTGATAAAATTTTTGAATATCTTCCATCCACCTCCGCTGAAGCTGCGGCGGACAAGGAAAAAATTCCTCCCGATTTGGTTTATCCCCTTCTGAACCTTGATAGTAAGATTTTTCTGGGAGAATTAATTAGAGAAAAAATATTTTTAATGATGGGCCAAGAAATTCCCTATACTACGACAGTTATAGTTGACCAAGTAATGGAGAGAAAAAATAAAACAACCTATATCAAGGCTCGCATTCTGACTACTCATGATCGATATAAAGCAATGTTGATTGGCGCTTCCGGACGAAAAATTAAAGAAATAGGAAGCTACGCCCGCAAAGAAATTGCCCTCGCTATTAATAAAAAAGTCTTTCTTGACCTTACTGTCGAAGTCGACGCCCACTGGCAGGAGATGTATTATTAATTTCACCTTGCATAACCGTTGTTGATTTTGTACAATTTTCTTCTAATGAGGAATAAACTTTTCTCAGCTAAAAAAAGCGCCCGCCCAGAGCGGGATTTTTTATAGAGTCTGTTCCCGACTCGGTCGGGATTACAGACTCTAAATCCGCCAAAAGCGAAGTTTCAGCTGCGTGGACGTAGACCACGAGACGAACCTGAACGTAGGCGGATTGGTTAACTTTAAAATGAATATGGTCAACATTCAAAAACTCAAATATAAAGAGTCTCTCAAGGACAAATGTGGCATCTTCGGAATTTACGGAAAAGGACAAGATGTAGCAAGGATTAGTTTTTTTGGTTTATATAGCCTTCAACATCGAGGTCAAGAAGGAGCCGGGATCACTGTCACCGATGGAAAATGCTTTAAAAGTGTTAAAGGATTAGGATTAGTATCTTCAGTTTTCAATGAGGAAAAGATAAA
Source organism: Candidatus Roizmanbacteria bacterium CG06_land_8_20_14_3_00_34_14 (assembly GCA_002779665.1). Classification (GTDB taxonomy): domain Bacteria; phylum Patescibacteriota; class Microgenomatia; order UBA1406; family GWC2-37-13; genus GWC2-37-13. The sequence goes on from PEVZ01000004.1 coordinate 5,375, forward strand.
TTCTCTCAAAGGTTTCGCTTCTATTGGTCATACGAGATATTCAACAACAGGAGGTAATAAACTTTGCAATGTCCAACCTGTGGTCTTAGATTTAAAAGATGATAATTTTGCCTTAGCTCATAACGGTAATATTATTAATGCTATGGACTTAGCTCACGAGCTTCCTCCCGACGTGAAGTTATCTTCAACCAGCGATACCGAAATTATGGGTTGGGTAATCAAAAATTCAACCGGAAAAAATTGGGAGGAAAAGATACTCACTTCTTTTAATAAATTTCAAGGAGCTTTTAGTATGATTGTTTTGACAAAAAATAAATTAATTGCTTTCCGGGATACTTATGGTTTTCGTCCGTTAGTCCTTGGAAAATTAAATAAATCTTATATTGCCTGTTCAGAAACTTGTGCCCTCGACACAGTCGGGGCAAAATTTATTAGGGAAGTTGCCCCCGGAGAAATAGTTGTCATAGATGAAAGAGGAATTCAAACCGTTGGAAAGGTAAAATCAACAAAAAAAAGCTTTTGTCTTTTTGAATATGTTTATTTAGCCCGTCCTGACAGTGTTTTCAATAAACAATTAGTTCATCTGGTTAGACAAAGGTCCGGTGAAATATTAGCTCATGAATCACCTGTTGGGGCTGATATGGTCGTCGCTGTCCCTGATTCGGGAACATCAGCGGCGATCGGATATTCAAAAGCTTCCGGAATTCCATACGGTGAAGTCCTTATTAAAAATAGATATATTGGAAGGACTTTTATTCAACCGGAGCAACATATTAGGGATATGGGTGTAAGAATTAAATTTAATCCTTTGAAAGAAATTGTCAATGGAAAAAGAATAATCATCGTTGATGATTCCATCGTTCGTGGAACCACAATGAAAAAGATCGTCAAGATGTTAAGAAATTGCGGAGCAAAAAAAGTTCACATTCGTGTTTGCTCTCCTCCGGTGACCGATCCCTGTTATTTTGGCATCGATACTCCGGACAAAAATAAATTGATTGCTTCTCACATGAATGTAAAACAAATCGAGAAATTTATTGGAGCTGATTCTTTAGCATATCTAAGTCTCGAAGGATTAAAAAAAGCCTCAAGAGTCAATCCTAATCAGCTATGTACTTCTTGCTTTGACGGAAAATACCCAATGCCAGTTCAAGGGGGATTCAGAAAAGATGTTTTTGAAACAATTATATGAAAAAATTAGCCATCTTAATTTCTGATGCTGGTACCGGAACCAATCTTCAAGCGATCATTGATGCCGTTAAGACCAAAAAATTAAAAGCTAAAATAGAATTAGTTGTTAGCAGTTCCAAAGATGCCCTTGGTCTGAAAAAGGCACAAGAAAATAAAATTTTAACAATGGTTGTTGATAAAAAAAATGATTTAAAAAAAATTTTCGAAGACAACCAAATTGATTTGATAGTTTTAGCCGGTTGGAAATTAATCATCCCCCAATCTTTGATTAGTGCGTTCAAAAATAAGATCCTAAATCTTCATCCCGGACTTATTCCTGACAAAATGGAAGGTGTTGCTCTCAATCCTGACAAAACAAACGGACTTTGGAATCGTGGAAAATTAACTGATATCGCCATCAAGAATTTTTTAGATAAAAAGGCAACCTATGCAGGATCAACCGTTCATTTTCTATCTAATGAATTTGATTTTGGAAAAATTCTTAACCGTTGTTTTGAAAAAATTTTACCAAACGATACATTGGAGAGCCTTTATAAAAGATTAAAGAAAAAAGAAAATAAAATTTATGTTGAGTCATTAAAACATTTATGTAACAAGTAGGGAACAAAAATTTTTGTTCCCTACAAAAAATGATTTTATGAATATTTTAATCATTGGTTCCGGAGGACGAGAACATACTTTGGGTTGGAAAATTAAACAATCTCCTTTAGTCGAGCAAATTTACTTTGCTCCAGGTAATCCAGGGACTAAAGAAATTGGAGAAAATATCCCAATTGAAGTTACTGATATTCAAAAATTATTAAAATTTGCTAAGAATAAAAAAATTGATCTAACGATCGTCGGTCCGGAAACTCCTTTAGTTTTGGGTATAGTTGATGTTTTTAAAAAAAATAAATTAAAAATTTTCGGTCCATCCAAAAAAGCCAGTCAGATAGAGGGTTCTAAAATTTTTGCCAAAAATTTAATGAAAAAATACAAAATTCCAACCGCGGAATATTTCATTTTCAATGACTTTATTGAAGCAAATAAATATTTATTAAAGGCTAAATATCCAGTTGTTGTAAAAGCAGATGGACTTTATTTTGGAAAGGGAGTCTGTGTCTGTAAAAATAGAAAAGAAGCTGAGGATTTTTTGAAACAACTAAATTGTAAAAAAATCGTCATTGAAGAATGTCTTTATGGTCAAGAAATTTCATTTATGGTTATAACTGATGGAAAAGACTTTATCTCTTTTCTACCTTCTCAAGACCATAAACGACTAATCACTAATAATCAAGGTCCAAACACCGGTGGGATGGGAGCTTATACACCTGTTCCATTCGTTGATGTTAAACTGTTGAAACAAATTGAAAAAGAGATCGTTGCTCCAACTATTAAAGCTATGGCAAAAGAAGGTTGTCTTTATCAGGGTATTCTTTATCCTGGCTTGATTTTAACCCGGGAGGGACCAAAAGTTTTGGAATATAACTGCCGTTTTGGTGATCCGGAAACCCAATCATTAATGATGCAACTTGATTCGGATTTGATTGAAATAATCCTTGCCCAGCAAAAAAATAAATTAAAAAATAAAAAATTAGTTTTCAAAAAAGGTTTTACCGTTGGTGTCGTTCTTGCTTCGGCCGGTTATCCGGAGAAATATACAAAAGGTGACCAAATTCACGGCATAGATAAAATAAAAGATAAAGACGTGCAAATATTTCAGGCAGGGACAAAACAATTAGATAATAAAATTGTCACCAATGGAGGTAGGGTTTTATTAGTCACAGCAACTGCTCTGATCTTAGATGAAGCCATTAAAAAAGCCTATCAATACATTGGGAAAAAATCTGTTTATTTTAAAGGAATGCAATATCGAAAAGACATCGGAAAGAACGGATTAATATTTGGAGATAAGTATGATTAATAGAGTTGAAATTTTTACAACCGTCTTTGACTCAAGGGCAGAACTACGAAAAAGAAATAAGAAAATAAAATTTATTACGTTGATTGATGTTTATACAATCGAAAAAAACCTGACACAAACGGAACTTGAAAAGATTGGCTCCTTAGTTTCAAATCCTGTTACACAGAAATATTACGTAAACAAAAAAGATAGTAAATTATTTATAAATAATAAATTTGATTGGGCAATTGAGATCGGATTTTTACCAGGAGTGACGGATAACGTTTCCCACACTGTCAAACAAATTATTGAAGACCAATTTAATATTAAATTTTTAGGAAATGAAGGTGTTTATAGTTCACAGGTAACTTTAATATCAGGAAAATTAAATAAAGATGAGATTCAAAAAATTGCCGACAGTCTATACAACCCGTTGATCCAGCATACATATCTAAAAAACTATAAACAATACGTTAGGGATCATGGAATGGGTTTCGCTGTCCCAAGAATTAAGCTGATCAAAGAACCAACTGTGTCAAAGGTTGATTTGAAAGTCACTGACGATGAGTTAACAAAAATCGGCAAATCAGGGATAACCAATCCTGACGGATCAAAGAGAGGTCCTTTAGCACTTGATATAGATTATTTAAAAACCATCAGGAATTATTTTAAGAGTAAAAAGAGGGACCCAAATGATATCGAAGTAGAGTCTTTGGCCCAAACTTGGTCAGAACATTGTAAACATACTATTTTTGCCAATCCTATTGATGAAGTAAAAGACGGATTGTTTAAGCATTATATAAAAAGAGCTACCAAAGAAATAAATAAAAAATTTTGTGTTTCTGTTTTTAATGATAATTCCGGTGCAATTACTTTTGATAAAAAATATCTGATCACCCATAAAGTCGAGACACACAATAGCCCATCGGCGCTTGATCCTTTTGGAGGAGCGGTCACAGGAATCGTCGGGGTCAATCGTGACACTCTGGGATTTGGACTGGGCGCCAGACCGGTTGCTAATTATTATGGATTTTGTTTAGCTGACCCACGAATTGATAAAAAATTATATAAAGGAAAAGGATCAACCCAACCGATGCTTTCCTCAAAACGGATTATGAACGGTGTGATCGATGGAGTCAACGCCGGTGGAAATCAATCCGGCATACCAACTCCACAGGGTTTTCTTAATTTTGATGAAAGATTTAGAGGAAAGCCTTTAGTTTTCGTAGGAACTATTGGACTGATACCAAAAAAAATTGGAGGAAAACTTTCTCATGTGAAAAAAGCTCAACTTGGAGATTACGTGGTCATGCTTGGTGGACGGGTCGGAAAAGATGGAATTCATGGAGCAACCTTTTCTTCTGAGGCAATGGACTCAGGAAGTCCTTCAACCGCTGTTCAGATCGGCGACCCGATCACCCAAAAAAAATTAAGTGATGCAATTGTTAAAGAAGCAAGAGATATGTTGTTATATAACAGTATTACGGATAATGGTGCCGGAGGTCTTTCCTGTTCAGTTTCTGAGATGGCCAAAGAATCCGGAGGGGTTATAGTAACCCTGGAAAAAGTACCCCTAAAATATCCAGGACTTGAACCTTGGGAAATTTGGATCTCCGAATCGCAAGAACGTATGACACTTTCCGTTCCGAAAGAAAAATGGAATAAATTCAAGTCCTTAATGGACAGTCGTGAAGTTGAGGCGACAATAATCGGAAAGTTCACTGATTCCGGAAAATGTTTAGTTTCACATAACGGAAAAATAATTATGGACATAGATATGGACTTTCTCCATGATGGATTACCGACAAAATTTTTAACAACAACTTATAATCCAATAAAACATGAAGAACTAAATATCCCGCAAGAAAAAAATCTCAACCAAACATTATTAAAAATACTTTCTAGGTTAAACATTACAAGCTTCTCGTTTATCAGTCAGCAATATGATTATGTTGTCCAAGCAAATTCTGTCCTCCCCCCACTCCAAGGCCGAGGCCGGGTCAATGCCGAAACGTCAGCGATCAGACCAAATTTAAACTCACAAAAGGGAGTAGTCATGTCTCAAGGTCTTTATCCATCATATAGTGATATTGATACTTACCACATGGCAGCATCCTCTATTGACACCGCTATAAGAAACGCTGTTGCTGCCGGAGCCGACCCGAATTATTTGGCAATTTTGGATAATTTTTGCTGGTGTTCAGCGGATGATCCGGAAAGACTTGGAGCTTTAAAAAGAGCTGCTCAAGCCTGTTATGACTATGCGGTTTCTTACGGAACTCCTTTTATTTCCGGAAAAGACAGTATGTTTAATGATTTTAATGGCTATGATGAAAAAGGAAAACCTATCAGTATCTCCATTCCCCCAACCTTATTGATTTCTTCTATCGGAGTTATAAAAGATATAAATAAAGTAGTTTCGCTTGACCTTAAAAAAGCAAACGATCTGATCTATATACTTGGAGAAACGAAAGACGAATTGGGAGCCTCCGAATATTTTGCCATGCAAGGAGAAAAAGTTGGTAAAAAATATATCGGAAACAAGGTTCCAAAAGTTGATGCTAAAAAAAATAAAAAACTCTATGATCTGTTTTTCAAAGCGGTTCAAAGCGATCTAATCTCATCCAGTATCAGTATTGGCCGCGGTGGAATTGCAGTTGCCTTGGCAAAAACAACCATTGGAGGAAAGCTTGGAATTCAAGTTGATCTAAAACATATTCCGGGAAATGTCTCCCGTGATGATTATATTTTGTATTCAGAATCGCAAGGAAGGATACTCGTCAGCATTGACCCAAAAAATAAAAATAAATTTGAAAATAACTTTAAAAATGTTACATATGGTCTCGTCGGAAAAGTTACTAAAAATCAAGTATTTGAAGTTATTGGTTTGGAAAATAAAAAAATTATTAATTTAAAGGTCGATGAGATAGAGAAAGCATATAAGTCGACTTTTAAAGATTATTAAAAGAACATTATCGATAATTTTTATAGGTGTCACGAAAAGAAATGGTTCACCGACCTGCCTGCCGGCAGGCAGGGAAGCGGATTGCCGAGATAATCGGCAGAGCCTCGCAGGGGAATAGTCGTCTCAAGTAACAGAATCTATAAAAATTTAATTTAAAAATATGAAAAAACCAAAAGTTTTAATTTTTTCAGGATACGGATTAAATTCCGAAGTGGAAACAAAATTTGCTTTTGATGTTGCCGGCGGTAATGCTGAGATCGTCCATATAAACGATCTTATTTCCAAGAAAAAGAAATTGAGTGACTATCAGATATTTGCTATTCCGGGTGGATTTGCTTATGGTGATGATACCGGCGCCGGAAATGGTTATGCAAATAGACTTAGAAATCATCTTTGGAAAGATATCACTCAATTCATCAAAGATGGAAAATTAATCATTGGTATTTGTAACGGTTTTCAGGTCTTAGTAAATCTGGGCTTATTACCTGCTTTAAATTTAAAGTACGGTGAACGGGAATTGGGATTGATGCCTAATGAAATTCCCCGATATACGGTCAGATTTGTCGACCTTAAAACAGAAAATAATATCTCACCTTGGTTGAAAGATATCAAATCTCTAACGATCCCTGTTTCCAACGGAGAGGGAAAGCTTTATGCTACTGAAAAAACCTTAAAACAAATTAAAAAAAATAATTTAGTTGCCTTCCGATATTATAAGGGGAAAATGTGTGAATATTTAAATCTTCCAGCAAGTCCAAACGGATCAATAGATGATATTGCCGGAGTTAACGACGAGACAGGACGAGTACTTGGACTTATGCCTCACCCGGAGAGAGCTATGTTTTTCACACAACTTCCCAATTGGCCATACCTTAAAGAGGAATATTTAAGAACAGGAAAAAAACTTCCGGAATTCGGACCGGGGTTACAAATTTTTAAAAATGGGGTAAACTATTTTAAGTAACTATGAATAATCAATACACTATTGCAACCATAGGCAGTCATTCAGCTCTTCAAATTTTAAAAGGTGCCAAAGACGAAGGATTTAAAACTTTAGTAATTGCACTGAATAAGCAGATTTCATTTTATAAGCGGTATTCATTTATTGATGAGATAGTTGGAGTTGATTCTTTTTCTGAATTCCCGGAAATTGAAGAAAAATTAATTGACAAAAATGTGATTGTTATTCCTCATGGATCTTTTGTTGCCTACCTTGGAATGGAAGGGAATAAGAAAATGACTCTTCCCTATTTTGGTAATAAAAAAGTCCTTGATTTTGAGTTTGATCGTGTAAAACAAGGTGAATGGTTAAAGGAAGCCGGCATTAATACTCCAAAAGAATTCAAGAATATTAAAGATGTTGAATTTCCAGTCATTATAAAATCATTTGGCGCTGCCGGTGGAAAAGGTTATTTTCTAATTAACAACAAACAAGACTTAGATAAAAAGATTAAACTTTTTAACGGAAAACAATTTGTTATTCAGCAATATATTGTTGGAGTTTCATTATATATCCATTACTTCTATTCTCCACTAACAAAAACTTTGGAGATCTTAAGTATGGACCGAAGATATGAAACCAACGTTGATGCCTTGGGAAGAATTCCATTTAATGTCGATCCAAGTTATGTCGTCGTTGGAAATAGTCCTTTAGTATTGAGAGAATCTATGCTTCCGGAAGCTTACGAAATGGGAGAAAAAGTCGTTAAAAAATCTCAAGAATTAATCAGCTCTCAAGGATTGTTCGGGCCTTTTTGTTTGGAGACGATCATTACGCCCGAGCAAAAATTTTATGTGATTGAGATTTCAGCCCGTATTGTTGCCGGCACCAATCTATTTATTGAAGGTTCTCCTTATGCCGATTTACTTTATAATGAACCAATGAGTACGGGACGAAGAATTGCCAGAGAAATTAAAAACGCCATTAAAGAAAATAAACTAAAAGAAATATTGGATTAAAACATATTGCCAGACTCGGTAAGGTAATTTTTATCACACGAGAGTCTCACCACTTCGTGGTCCCCTCGAAAGTGAAAAAATTACTCTTACCTCGTC
>PEVZ01000051.1 GCA_002779665.1 Candidatus Roizmanbacteria bacterium CG06_land_8_20_14_3_00_34_14
TGCTCATAATTGGATTAGAAAATACTGAAGGCTTTTCAAGCTTTAAAAATAATCTTACGGATTAATGCCCCGAAAGTCAACAGGAATTATATTTTGTCATTCAATCAACTTCAATCCTCTCGCATTCAGTTTGGTTATAACTTTTTTACCTGTTCGTTTTTCTAGTTTGCGTTTGGCTGTACCCGCAATCGCCCCACCCTCTCTGGCGACTTTTTTATTTTCTTCAAAACTTTTCGGGTCGATTTTCTTTGAGATTTCGGTAGTGGAGACTTCGGCTAACATGTTTAAAACTAATTCTAAATTCGTCATGTTGTCACGCAAGTTTTCTTTTTTCAGGTCTTTATATTTTTTATAATCTTTCGTTTTCATTCCCGCCCAGGCAAAAGTAATCTCATCGGTTAAAATAGCAAAATCAATACTGGTTTTTACACCCCTGTTTTCCCATTCATCAGTCAGTTCTTTTCTAATCTCTATACTTTTCAATCGTTGATTTATCCAATTTTTTGAATAACCTCTCTTTAAATAAAAACGCATTGCCCTCTGAATTGCTTTTTCCGGATCCTCGGATTCTTCTATTCGTTCATAACCAACCCGAGCCAACCAAAGCTTAAACGGTTCAGCATTTGGAGATGGAATAGATTGAATTATTCGTAACATAACTTCGGTATCAGCAACATCTGTTATTCGCATTTTTCCATCTGTAGCCATCATTTTCAAACCGTTACATTTTGTAACGGTTTCAATTGACCCCTCGTCTATGAGTCGTTTCTTAAAAACTCTCCAATAAACCTGAGGATTATTGCTCCCTGTCAAAACAGAGATTACGTCCACCACAGAGAAATACCATTTTTCCTTTTCCTCATCCCAAAGTCTTCTGATTTTCTGACCTTTAAAAATCGCAGTCTTTTCCATAATTTAATATTATAATATTTGTTTAATTTATTATTTCTGGTTGTTCTGTCATTCACGCGGAGGCGGGAATCCAGACTTTTCTGGATCCCCGTCTTCCAGCCTTCATCAAGACTACGGCCGGCAAAGCACGGGGATGACGTTGACTTCGATGTATCGATACATCGAAGTATATTCATTAAATTATTTTATCAACTTTAATCCTCTTGCATTCAGTTTGGTTATCACTTTTTTCCCTGTTCGTTTTTTGAATTCAGTTGGTGACATTTTGTCACTACTTCATTTACTATCTTGGCACGATCGTAAAAAGATAGTAAAAAATATTATTTTGTGAAGCGGAACCATGATCAAGATTGTGCATTACGTTACACCTTAATGTTACGGTGTAACATTATTTTTGAAAATCATTATCCAATATTTTTGCTATGATGTCTATCATGAGCGACTACGTTTTAAATAAGGAACAACTACAGGCGGTGAAATATAATAAGGGACCACTTTTGATTATTGCCGGGGCGGGAACGGGAAAAACCTCGGTCATTGTTGAAAAAATAAAATACCTGATTAAAAAAAAGTTAGCCAAACCGGAACAAATTCTTGCCCTTACTTTTACTGAGAAGGCGGCTACTGAGATGGAAGAACGGGTTGACCAAGCGATGCCTTACGGATATTTTCAAATGAATATCTCTACATTTCACTCATTTGCTGACCAAATCCTAAAAGAAAATGGATTTCAAATCGGTCTCTCACCAAATTACCGGCTGATGACTGAGGCAGAAACTATATTACTTTTGAAACAAAATATCTTTCTTTTCAAACTTAAGTACTTCCGCCCGCTTGGCAACCCAAATAAATTTCTCGAGGCGCTCCTTCAACACTTTTCAAGACTCAGAGATGAAAATATATCACCGGAAGACTATCTAAAATGGTCAAAAAAGTTACAAGTTACAAGTTACAAGCTACAAGCTAAAGATCTTGAAGGGCAAATTGATATAAACAAATATATAGAGCTATCTCAAGCCTACCAAACTTACCAAAAGCTTAAACTAAAGGAAGGATTGATGGATTTCGGTGATCTTGTTTATTATGTCTTACGCCTATTTAAAAACCGACCAAATATTTTAAAAAAATATCAGCAACAATATCCTTTTGTCCTCGTTGATGAATTTCAGGATACTAATATTTCTCAGTATCAACTGATTAAACTATTGTCTCCGACTAAAACAAACCCGGAGTTGACTGTTGTTGGTGATGACTCTCAAGCTATCTATAAATTCCGTGGAGCCTCGGTTTCCAACATAATCAACTTTATAAAAGATTATAAGAAGGCAAGGCAAATAACTTTAAAGAATAATTATCGTTCCAATCAAACCATTCTTGACTCAGCTTATAAATTAATTAAAAACAATGACCCTGATACGTTGGAATTCAAACTCGGCATTTCCAAAAATTTAATTTCCACCAAACCCGTAGAGACGCAAAATATTGCGTCTCTACAAAAATCACAAATCAATTATTATCTGGCCGATTCTTCCGAAGAAGAATCCGATCACGTCGCCAAACAAATTTTAAAATTATCAAAATCCTACAAATATTCCGATTTTGCCATCTTAGTTAGAGCTAATAACCATTCAGAACCTTTTGTCAGGTCTCTTGTCCGAGCTGGAATCCCCTATCAGTTCTTGGGACCGGGGACTCTCTATAAACAACCCGAAGTCAAAGACCTGATTGCCTATCTTAGGATACTTTATAATCTGGAGGACTCCCCATCCCTTTTCCGCCTCCTGTATATGGATATATATAGTGTTGATAAAAAAGATGTTTCTTTACTCCTCACTTTTGCCAAAAAAATCAACCAATCACTTTTTAATTCAATAGAAATTTATCTCTCATACTTCGATGTATCGATACATCGAAGTGGATATGAAATTTATAAACAGAATATCCCACTTTTAAAATCTGAAACAAAAGATAAACTGCTTAAGATATATCAGATGATTATCAAGCATCTTGGACTTTTGAAAACAAACACGGCTGGACAAATTATTTATTCTTTTTTGGAAGAATCAGGTTTATTAGATATTCTAACAAACTATAAAACCGAATCTCAAGAAAAAGTGGTCATAAATATTTCTAATTTTTTTAATAAATTAAAGATGTTTGAATCTGAACATGAAGATGCCTCCGTATTTGCGGTTGTTGATTTTATCAATATGAGTATCGAAATGGGTGAGTCTCCGTTAATATCGGAAACTGACATAACATCATTTAATGCTGTCAACATTTTAACCGTTCACTCAGCTAAAGGTCTCGAATTTCCTGTCGTATTTTTAGTAAATCTGACCGAGGAACGTTTTCCGACCCGTTATAAAAAAGAGATAATTAGCATTCCAGAAGCTCTTATTAAGGAAATCTTACCAACTGGGGACTATCATATCGAAGAGGAACGTCGCTTATTTTACGTTGGATTAACTCGTGCCGAAGATCAGGTATTCTTGTCTTCTTCAAAATTTTACGGAGAAGGAAAAAGAATTCGAAAAATTTCCCGTTTCGTAATAGAAACTTTAGGCGAAGAAATAATTAATCAACAGTTAAACATTAAAAAAGAACAGAAATCCCAGTTAACAATTTTTGATTTTAAAGTTACCAAGCAACCAAGTAACCAAGTAACCAAGCTACCAAGTAACCACTACCCCCTACACCCTAACTTCTCCTATTCCCAACTTAATTCCTACAAAACCTGTCCCCTTCAATATAAATATCTATACGTTTTGAAAATTCCTACTCTGCCAACCGCCTCCGCTTCGTTTGGAACCACTATTCATAAAACTCTTCAGAATTTTTACAACGAATTTATCAAAAATAAAAAAATAAATAAAATTAAACTGATAAAAATTTTTAAAGAAAATTGGATTCCAACAGGCTATTCATCAAGGGCTCATGAAGAACGAATGAAAAAGGAAGGAGAGATGATTTTGAATAATTATTTCGATAAATATCATAATTCTTCACTAAATATTTTGGGGTTGGAGAAACTATTCAAAATCAGAATTTCCGAGGATATATTTTTAAGTGGCAAGATCGACCGGATTGATAAATTGAAAAATAATGAAATTGAAATTATCGATTATAAAACAGGAAAAAAGCCGGCGGAACGTGAGTTATTAAAAAATATGCAGCTAACTATTTATAGTTTAGCAGCTCAAGATAAAAATTCCTACAATAAAAAATTAGCTGATATTAATTTAACATTTTACTATCTCCAGACTCCTGAAAAAATTACCCTTAAGAAAAATATGGAAGATTTATCTAAAACAAAAGATGAAATAATTCAAATAGTAACAGAGATAAGAAAAAATGAATTTAACCCCAATCCTGGAAGACATTGTGATTTTTGTTCGTTTAAAATAATCTGCGAAGCATGGAAATAACAGCTATAGTATAATATCCCTATGGCGAAACGACTTATTATGACAAGATTTTTCCAAAGACTGATGGAAATTATCGTTCCTTTGAGCTCCTGGTTTTTGATAACCCTTCCGCTTTGGTTATCACCTTTTCATCCAGCTTTAGTTGCCTATTTTATAATTGCTTTTGATCTATATTTCTTTTCTAAATCAATGTCGACTGCTTATGCCTGTGTAGTCTCCTATAACGAGATTCTTTTTCATAACACAATAAAATATGCCAAAAAGTTGAAGAAAATAAAAAATTATGAATTTTTAAAACATTTTATACTTATTCCTAACTATAAAGAGCATCTACACAAATTAGAAGAAACAATTGATGAATTAATAAAAAATGACTATCCGGATAAAAATAGCCTTTATCTCATTCTTGCTTTTGAAAAACGAGAAGAAGAAGCAATTGACAAAAGTCAATTAATTAGTAGAGAATATAAAAAATATTTTAAAAAAATTATTTCTTGTTATCATCCGTTGGCAACCAATGAAGAGCCGGGAAAGGCCAGCAATCAGACATTTGCGGCAAAAATTGTAGATGAGTTTGTAATGAAATATAATTTCGATAGAAAAAATGTTTTGATTACTATATGTGATGCTGATAGTAAATTACCAAAGAATTATTTTTCTTATCTAAGCTTTGAATATTTGAAGGACAAAAATAGGTTATTTCATTTTTATTGGGCGCCGGTTTTGCTTTACAATAATTTTTGGCAACTTCCTTTTATGGTCCGAATGCAGGCAACATTATCTTCAATACTCCGACTGGCATTTTTATCTCAAAAAGAAAATCTGATTCAAGTTTCTACATATTCGACCAATCTTTGGTTGCTTAAAAAAATAAATTTTTGGGATACAGATATTATTCCAGAAGATTGGCATGTTTTTTTTCAGGCGTTCTTTACTTTTGGTGGAAAGGTAAAAACAATACCACTTTTTACGATTGTCAATGGCGATGCAGTATTTTCAGGTGGGACGATGAAAACCTTAGCTAATCGCTATGAACAAGAAAAACGTTGGGCTTGGGGAGTGACTGACGTCGGATATGTCTTAAAAAAATTTTTTCAAACACCTAACATTGATTTTTGGGCAAAATTTAAAAAGATAGCTTTCATAATTGAAACTCACCTTTTTTGGCCGACGTCTTTTTTTATTTTAACTATTAGCGCATCTTTGCCACCCTTAATCAATCCTTCATTTAGAAGGACTGTCCTTGGTCTACTTTTACCAAAACTATCGGCTCTAATATTGACCTTGTCTTCCGGTATGTTAATCCTGTATATTTATTTAGATATAAAACTTAGGCAAAAAGTAAATATGAAAACAAGTTTTTCAAATCTACCTCTACTGATAGTCCAATGGTATTTATTACCGGTTGTGTCTTTTTTCTTTTCTTCCCTCCCGGCCCTTGATGCCCATACTCGAATATTATTAGGAAAAAAGTTAGAATATAAAGTGACCGAGAAAGTATAAGAAATTCCAAGAAACAATAAACCAAGTATTCCAAGCAATAACCAATTACCAATAAATCAATATTTTAGAACTGTTTGGTTTATTGATTTTTGAATATTGTGATTTGTTTGTTCCTTGATATTTGGTTATTGATTATTATTTTGTTATTTTGTTATGTTAAATTTTTTATTTACCAAAACCCCTCTATTCTTCCTCACCCAACCATTTTGGCGGGATGAAGCTTTTTCATATTTTATGGCCAAAAAAAATATATTCGAGATGCTCCTTTTAACTGCAAAAGATTTTAACCCCCCCTTATATTATTTTATTTTACATTTTTGGATGAATATATTTGGAAGTTCGGAAATAGCCTTAAGAAGTCTTTCTCTATTATTTTTTTGGGGGACAATTTGTATTGTCTTTTTATTTTTGAATAGTATTTTTAAAATGAAGGAAAGAAAATCATCCATATATTTGATTTTGTTTATCATCAATCCGCTCTTGTTATATTACGCTTTCGAAGCAAGAATGTATTCAATGTTTGCTTTTTTTGCGACTCTTTCTTTTTATGCTTTTTTTAAAAAAAATAGCCGCCTTTATTTAATATCAACAATCGCCGGTCTTTTTACTCATTATTTTATGATCTTAGTTGTCCTTAGCCAATTATTATTCCTAATAATCAATAAAAATACTATTAATTACATTAAAAGAAAAACTGTTTATATCGCTTTGATTGCCTTTGCTCCTTGGTTAGTTTTTTTCCTTAGTCAAAATCATTTATCGAGTTCTTTTTGGATAGACAGACCTCATCTCCGTGATATTTTTGGAATATTGGGAATTATATATACCGGAAATGAAACTGCTTTTTATTCCGGCAACACATCATTGAAAATGTTAAATAATGTAATCTATATTTCTATTTTTTTAATAACAATTTTCATCATCGGAATTTATCTATATAAAAAAATAAGTCAAAAAAAAGAAAAATTAAATTTCCAATTACTATTTATTTGGGGAATTGGAATTCCTATAGTCATTAGTTTAATATCATTTATTAAGCCGATTTATTTTCCCCGCTACCTTATTTTTGCAACTGTGGGATTTTTATTTTTAATAATATTTATTTTTGAAAAAATAAATTTATATCTTCGAGCAATTTTATTTACAATATTAATATTGTTGACTTTTAACTATCAAAAATTACTGATTGAACATCGAAAAAAAATTGATATAAACAAACCTCTAAAAGAAATTAAATCAATTTCAAATAAAAATGATCTTATTTATACCGACGATCTCGACTTTTTTACAACTCAATACTACCTAAAAAATAGGAATATATATATTTATGGGAAAAGTTATGAAGATATTCCCGCCTATAATGGCAAGGTTCTTATTTCTAAAGAAAACGTAGCTAATAATCTGCCCTTTTATCCTCGAAAGGCATTTATTATGAATTCAAATGGACAATACACGATAGAGGCAATATATTAAATATATGGAAACTGAGACGACAACAACAATTAATGCTAAGTCATTGGCAGTCTACCAAAATGCTATTATTAGTCCTGACTTAGGACACCTCTAAAATCTACGCACAAAATCTTCAAAAACGGGGCACTAATGTATTTTAAAACATTTTGTGGATAACTATAAAAGTTAAGGATTTTCGAGCACTAAATGTCCTAAGTCAGGAGCTTTGAAACGGAAACTTAGCGTATTGTGCATTATCTCCTAATTCCCTCTCGATCCTCATTAATCGATTATATTTGGCCGTCCGCTCACCTCTGGCCGGCGCTCCGGTTTTTATCTGGCCTGTTCCCATAGCCACAACAAAATCAGCCATAAAAGTATCTTCCGTTTCGGCCGACCGATGAGAAACTATCGCTGTCATCCCGGCTCGTCGCGCCAAAAGGACAGCATCGACCGTCTCGGTCAATGTTCCGATCTGATTTAATTTTATAAGAATTGAATTACAGGTTTTTTCATCAATTCCTTTTTGTAATCTTTTGACATTAGTGACAAACAAGTCATCGCCCATCACCTGTAATTTACCGTTAGTTTTGTCATATAATTTTTTAAATCCTTCCCAATCATCTTGATCAAACATATCTTCCATAGAAACAATCGGATATTTTTTCCAAAGACTTAAATAGAATTCTGTTAACTCATCAGTTGACAATGATCTTCCCTCTTTTTTAAATTGATATTTGTCATTATCAAAAAACTCCGAAGCGGCTGGATCTATCCCAAAACAAATATCTTTGCCAAGGACGTATCCGCCTTTCTCAATCGCTTCTCCCATTAATTGAAAAGGTTCTTCATTGTTTTTTGTTGTTGATGGTGCAAATCCTCCCTCATCGCCTACAGAAATCGCGTACCCCTTACTTTTTAAAACTTTTTTTAGGTTAGCATATACTTCGGCATTCATTCTGATTGCCTCAACGACCGACGGAGCGCCAATCGGAAACAACATATACTCTTGAATATCAGTCGCCCAGTTGGCATGCTTTCCGCCATTCATAACGTTCATTTCCGGAATTGGCATCGTATAAATTCCTTTAAAATCAGGATTAAACTTGGAAAGATATTGGTAAAGAGGTTTTTTTTCATGCTGAGCTTCGGCTCGAGCTACACTTAATGAAACAGATAAAATTGCATTAGCTCCCAATTTGGCCTTATTTTCCGTACCGTCAAGTTCAATTAATGTTTTATCTAATTTAGATTGATCTTCTGCCTCAAAACCAATGACTGCGCTTTGAATTGTTGAATTGACATTCTCGATAGCCTTCAAAACCCCGGCTCCGCCGTATCTTTTAGGGTCTCCATCACGAAGTTCGACGGCTTCATATTTCCCGGTGGAGGCACCTGATGGGATAGCCACCCAACCGGTCGAACCATCTTCAAGAGTTGCTACACATTCAATCGTCGGATTACCCCGACTGTCTAAAATTTCCTGCGCCTGAAGAGATTCAATTTTCATAATTAAAATGAAAAATAATGAATAATTATTATTATATCAAATTGCTTGTTGGTTGGTTGGTTGGGAGACTTGGATTCGAACCAAGATATTCAGATTCAGAGTCTGAAATCCTACCATTAGATGATCTCCCATTTAAAATCAAAAATCTATGTAGTATTTTACTAAATATTTAATACTTTATGAAGTAGTTGATCTTTGCTTTGGCTTTAAGATCAGCGACGAAAGCTTGAATTTTTACTTGAATTTTTTGTTGTTTCAAAGCTGATTCAGCTTTGACTCGATCTAAACCCAAAGTCGTCGAACCTAAATCTGGAGCACTCTGGCTTTTTTGACTTTCCAAATAAGTATCGATCTCCTTTTGTGATACAGACACATTACTGCCAACCATTTTTGTAACCAAAAGTTGCAACTTAATCTCACCCATCAAATCTTCTTTTGTCATTCCCTGTTGAGCTAACAAAGCATCAAGAGTCGAACCTTGTGAAGAAACATTGGCTTCAATTTTTTTTAGTTCCGCATCAATCTCTTGTGGAGAAACAGTTGTATTTCTTTTTTTTGCTTCCTGATTGATTAGTGTTTTTAGAATGACTGTGTCAAGCACTTTTTTTCCACCTTGCTTTTCTAATTCTTTGATTAATGAAAAACGGTTAACTAATTCTCCGTTGACTGAAGCTACATATAAATTAGATTTAACAAAATAAAATCCTCCAACGATTAATAGAACAATAATTCCGTATAAAAACAATTTTATAGGAACTTTTATGGCTATTTTAGAAGTTGCAGACTCTTTTACGACCTCTTGAGGAACGACTATTTGTTTTTTTTCAACTGTTTTTTTTGTTTTTAATTTTTTTGCCATAATTAATAGTACCTAATATTTTTTAAAAATCAACTGCAATTAGAAAATTTACGGAATTGGAAATCTCAGTGCGAGCTTTTTAACCCGCAAATGAATCTCTTTAATTTTTTTATTCGCCTTCATTTCCCGCTCAAACTTAGCAATATAATCCTTCCGTTTATCTTTATCAGGGAGTCGATATGATTTGATTAAATCAATCACTTCCAATATTACTCCACCGATAAATTTCATTTCGCGCTCTTTCATTCCCCGACTGGTCGTCGGAGCTGTCCCTAACCTAACTCCTGATGGATAAAATGGTGAAGACGTCTCATCCGGAACAGTATTTTTATTAAGAGTCAGGCCAACCCAATCAAGCGCCTTTTGGGCAAAGACTCCAGAACCAGCACCAAGAACATTGGTCAAATTAACAAGTAATAAATGATTTTCACTTCCTCCGCCAACTAATTTTAGCCCTCCGTCAATCAGCGTCTTAGCCAATGCCTCTGAATTTTTGACAATTTGGGATGCATATTTTTTAAAAGATGACTGAGACGCTTCAAATAAAGCAACTGCAATCCCGGCGGTCGTATTATCATGCGGTCCACCTTGTAATCCAGGAAAAATTGCTTTATTAATTTTGTCACCCAACTCCGGATCTTTTTTCAATCCTTTGGCAGTGACCATAATCATTGCCCCTCTTGGACCTCTTAATGTTTTATGAGTGGTGGTTGTCACAATGTGGACATTTGGTACGGGTGATGGATGAGCTCCACCGGCAATAAGTCCGGCGACGTGAGCAATATCAGCTACCAAATATGCACCGACCTCATCAGCAATTTCAGCAAACTTTTTATAGTTAAATTTAAGCGGATAAGCCGTTGCTCCGACCCAAATTAACTTTGGCTTATGTTTTTTAGCCAATCTTCTTATCTCTGCATAATCAAATAAATCATTGTTTTTATAGACGTTATCCTTCTTTAAGGAATACTGAAATGGTTTATAAAAAATACCGGTTGCCGAAACCGAATGACCATGGGTTAAATGACCTCCGGCAATTAATGCCTGGCCCATAACTGCATCACCTGGTTTACAAGTAGCTAAATAAACGGCTAAATTTGCCGGCGAACCTGAGTATGGTTGAATGTTTACGAAAGGAACACCAAAGAGTTTTTTGGCTCTCTCTTGACATAATATTTCTAACTCATCAACATTTTCATTACCACCATAATAGCGCTTTTTTGGATAACCCTCTGAGTATTTATTAACAAAATATGAAGATAATACTTTCCTTACTTCCGATGAAGCATAATTTTCTGAGGGAATTAATTCTATACCCTCTCTCTGTCTTTTTTCTTCTTTCTTAACCAGATTGTAAACTTTTGTATCTTTCATTTAATTAAAAAATATAAATTAATAATTAGAGAAAAAATCGTTACTGGTTAAGTTGTTTATGTCATTTTGAATACATCATAAACTAATGTTTTTTAAATTTCAAGTATAATTGACCTATGCTAAAACTTTTGCTCAGCGCAAATCTATTAATGATTATCACTTTTATATTAAAGTTCAAAACTTTACCTCCTCAGATACCACTATATTTTTCTCAACTTTGGGGGGAGGGGCAATTAGCAGATTTATGGATAATTTTTATCATACCAATTTTTATGAATATTTTATTTTTCTCTAACCAATATATTTTTAATAGGTTTTATTCTGAAAATACTTTTATCAAAAACATTTTTTACTACCTTAATCTTTTCCTTATTATTGCTTTTACCTTAATATTCGTTAAGATCATTTTTATAATTTCATGAATTTTATTATATTTTTTGTCGCCACTTTTATTTCCTACTTACTGACTTTTCCTACCATTATTTTTGCAAAAAAAATCCATCTCGTCACTGATTCAAAAGTTAGAAAACACCCCGCCCATACTCACACCGGGATTATCCCCCGGGCCGGCGGACTACCAATTTATCTATCAATCCTTTTTACATCTTTAATTTTTTTACCAATTAGTAAAATTATTTTTGGAATATTATTTGCCAGTTTTTTTCTGCTCGTTCTTGGATTATTTGATGATGCTTATGACCTTTCTCCATATCTAAGATTCATAGCTAATATTTTGATTTCTGCCTTAGTAATCGCTTTTGGCTTGGGTATTCCTTATGTCTCAAATCCTTTTGGAGGAGTAATTAGGCTGGATTTCTGGCAGATACCTCTTAATTTTTTTGGTCTCCACTACATCTGGGTAGTCGCTGATCTATTGGCAATTATCTGGCTCACTTGGTCAACTAATATGATCAACTGGAGTAAAGGAGTCGATGGACAATTACCTGGTTTTGTAGCTGTCACCGCCATATTTTTAGGATTATTATCTCAAAGATTTACCAGTCATGATATTTCGGCTTCATCAGTCACAATTTTAAGTTTTATTGTGGCCGGCGCTTATTTAGGTTTTCTACCTCATAATTATTATCCTCAAAAAATTATGCCCGGTTATGGCGGAGGCGCTTTAGCCGGATTTTTGTTGGGAATTCTTTCAATATTATCTTTTGGAAAAGTCGGAACGGCCGTTCTTATTTTATCAATTCCATTAATTGATGCAATTTATACAATGATTAGAAGAATAAAAAATAAAAAATCTCCTTTTCAGGCAGATTGGGGTCACCTACATCATCGACTGCTTGAGATCGGTTGGGGAAAAAGAAGAATTGCCTGGTTTTATTGGATAATTTCATTTATTCTTGGAGTCTCCAGTTTATTCTTGAAAGGAATTGAAAAACTGATCGCTTTTATTATTGTAGGAATAATGTTATTAATCTTCATTTTTATAATTAACGAAATGAAAAAACAGAAATTTATATGAAGTACTATATAAAGACCTTCGGTTGCCAACAAAATCATGCCGATTCAGAGCGTATTGAGGCTGATTTTAAATCACGCGGTTACACAAAAGCTCGAAGTTATAAAAGCGCCAACTACATAATAATAAATACCTGTATGATCAGGCAATCGGCTGAAAATCGAGTTTATGGATTAGTTAATAATCTTGGAAAAATAAAATCGGAAAAATTAAAAAAAGGTTTAGTCTTTAAAATAATTGTTACCGGTTGTATGATCGGAATAGTCTACCGAGATAAAACCGGCAAATATCTAAAACTCCTCAAACAAAAAATGCCGAACGCCGATGAATTTATGCCAATTGAAGAAGTCGGATTTAATCTCCCTCCTGTCCGATCCGATAAAGTGAGCGCTTGGGTTCCGATTTCCAATGGATGTAATAACTTCTGTACCTATTGCATCGTGCCTTTCACCCGAGGTCGCGAAATCAGCCGACCTTATGAAGATATTATTACCGAATGCCATGAACTTAAAAATAAAGGATACAAAAACATTATGCTTCTTGGTCAAAATGTCAATTCATACGGTGCTGATTTATTAGTTGGTAAAAATAATATCCAAGTGATGCGCGATGCACCAAAGACCTATTTTGATTTGGAGAAAGTGAAGGTACCTTTTTTGAGACAATCGCCTGGGGCCCCCGTGGGGGTGAGGCGGTCGAATAAAATGATGCCGAGCTTTCTGAAAAATGCTAAGCCAGTTTACGTTAAACATTTAGGACGATTTCGTATTCCAACTCTATTTCCAATCTTACTCAACGAAGTCGCTAA
>PEVZ01000050.1:0-21180 GCA_002779665.1 Candidatus Roizmanbacteria bacterium CG06_land_8_20_14_3_00_34_14
ATATTACAACTTTATTAAACTTCTGAGAGAATCCTTGAAGTTAGATTTTATTACCTAAAAAGTCAAGATTAGGTTACCAGTCCCACACTTCTTGACACATAATACGTAGTAGTGTGATTTACCTGCCTGCCGGCAGGCAGGTCACACCATAATAATCAATCAAAGGAATAATTATGGAACGATGAATCGTTCCACTACTATAAAAAATATATCTTTGTCAAAGAGCGTGAACTCTTACCTGCACCGTTTTTTTGTTAATATCTTCTATACTTATCGTGGGAGCCGAGGTCGAGGAAGAGGGCGGTAGATTTACTTTTCCATGTAAAAAATATTCGGTTACCTTTGCTCAAACGGATTGTGTAAATTTCTGACCCAGAAAGCTTTTCCAGATTTAGGCTTGGGTGAGTTGGATTTTCAACAAATAGAGTGACAGTTTTTATAAAATTTTCGGAACGGGATGAGTTATTTTTTACAAATTTCTTTTTAGATTTAAGAAAGTTTTTCGTTACTTTAAACGAGATCATATATAAATTAAACTTCCGCTCTTGTTTCGGCAAAGAATTTTTCAAGTCTTTCTTTTGTATCAATTACGACTGTTTTTCCTTTTTCATCTTCTTTAAGGGCCTTAGCAAGAACGTTATTTAAATCTTTATAAGTTAACTGTTTAACTTTTTTTTGAACAGGCTTGTTGTTTATGGTTACACGAATCACTTGTAAGGCATTTTTTAGAATCTCTTCACCGGCATCAGATAAGGTTAGGCTACGGTAAGTAGCGTAAGTTTTTAATAAATTATTTACTTCCGGATCAAGCCACAAGGTAGTACGTGACTTATCCGGTTTATATCTCGGCTGTAGATTATTCATATGTTGAAATGTTACCAAAATGTGCAAAGTTTGTCAAATTACAAAAGTTACAATCTTCCCCTGTACTGTTTTTTTGTTATTCCATTCATTAATATCCAGGTTATAAACAACTTTTATTTTTTGCCCGCGAGATAAATCTTTAAACTTTTCGGCAGAATTGAAAGCGAGGAATTCAATGGAGGCTTGGTTATGGGTTACTTGGTTACTTAGACCGCTTATAAATAACTTCAAATGCTTCTGGGTTTTGCCGAGGAGCTGGGCGCCGGTCAAAATACCTTCAGAATAAAAAACCGGTCGGGGATTGCCTATACCAAATGGTTCAAGAGAAGAAAGTGATTCGACCAACTCCAAATTAATTTTAGAAATTGGAATTTTCAAATCAGCTTCAATTTTTCTTTCAAGATCTTTATCGGAAATTAACTTAGATGACAACTCTTGTGCGGCCGTTTCAAAGTTGTATAGTTGGTTTTTTTCTAAGGTAAAACCGGCGGCTTGTTTGTGGCCGCCGGCATCTATGATGTATTCTTTCAAAGAGCGCAAAAATTCAGTGATATGAAACGAGGGAATAGACCTGGCAGAGCCTTTGTATCCGATGTCAGTTTTTGTTAGGACAAGTGTTGGGCGATAAAATTCTTCAGCAATTTTTGAGGCGATCAGGCCAATGATTCCTTCGTGCCAATGGTCGGAAACGAGAATTATTAGCTTAGTGGGTAGTGGGTAGTGGGTAGTTAGTAGTTTGTTTTGCAAAAGATTTTTGGAAATCATTATTCTGGCTTCGACTACGGATTTTTCCACCATTTCCTGTCTTTCAATATTTATGTTTCCAATTTTATGGGCAAGATCGAAAGCTTTTTTTTCATCGTTAGTACAGAGTAAGCGAAGAGCATCAATGGCGTGTTCGAGTCTGCCAATGGCATTTATTCTGGGCGCAATCATAAACCCGACTTCATAGGGGGTGATTTTTTTATCCGCAATACCAGCCTGTTTCAGAATATGTTTTATCCCAAAACGTTTTATTTTCGGAAAAGCATCAAGACCATATTTCACCACGGACCGGGAAGGACCAGTCAGAGGAACAAGATCAGCGATTGTGCCAATCGCGGCCAGAACGAGGTAATCAATTCTAAAGTTGGTAGTTAGTAGTTTGTAGTTGGTAGTTTTGGAACCAAAAGACAAGAAAATCTCTTTTGCAAAAAAATAAGCAACTCCTGATCCGGAAAGGGCTGGAATGTGAAAAATTGCTTCAGCTTTTGGAATATTATCACCTTTTAAATGATGATCGGTAATGATAGTTTTTATATTTTTTAATTTTGCATATTCGACTTCTTTTATTTTTGTTATTCCGTGATCGACAGTAATAATGAGAGATGGATTAAATTGCTTTATGCAATTATCAATGCCTTTTTTGGAATATCCATAACCCTCGGTTTTTCTATCAGGGACATAAGGGCGGACTTTAAATCCGAGCAAATGTAAAGTTTCCCATAGCACTGCTCCGCCGGTAATTCCATCGGCATCGTAGTCGGTGTAGACAACGATCATCTGATTTTTTTCTTTAATCTCTTTCAATATATTTATGACTTTTTCAAACGGTTTTTTATATGGACCAAAGTCGATTAAACTTAAGGTAAGAGGGGATGGAGGGTTTAGAAATTGGTCAAGATCCTTGATATTTCTTGATTTTAAAATTAAATTAACAATATTTTTTGGATCGAGTTTATCTTGAGGTTTTATCTCATTTTTATATGTTATTTTCATATGGATGAATTGTCATCCCTGACATCTTCAGTCAATTAATTTTTTTTCATCATCAATTGCTAACAAATTTGTTGACTCCAACTTCTGTCCCAAAGAAGAAAAAGTCTTCGCCACCTGAGAGCTTTGGTTATAAGCATTGGTTACGTGTTTGTTTAAGACAGAAAAAGCTTCGTCGGTTTTTTGGTAATCTTTTTTGATTGCTTGTAAGATTTTCAAAATTTCTTTAGCCTTGCTTTCAATTTTTTCTCCTTCAAAAGAAATTAAAATTGCTTTAATATAAGCATAAAAACTCATCGGTGAGACCGGTAGGACGCGATTAGCCCCCGCATAATCAAATACTGCTTCATTATTGATTAGTTCATAATAAACGCTTTCCGAGGGAATGTACATTAGAGCATAGTCGACTGTTTTTTCTTCGGCCAATATATATTTTCTGGCAATATCATCAACGTGTTTTTTGACATCTCGTTCAAAATCTTTTTTTATTGAAGTAATTTCATCTTTATTAGTTGCTCTTGCAATCTTTTTAAAAGTATCCATTGGAAATTTAGAATCAATAGGAATCAAACCCTGGGAAGTGATTAAAACTGCGTCAACGATTGAGCCGGTCTTAAAATGATACTGAAGTTTGTAGGAAGACTTTGGGAAATTTTGAGCTAATAATTCTTTTAAAATATGTTCGCCGATATTACCCCGCAATTTTGGGGAAGTAAGATACTCTTGTAGCTCTTTCATTGAGCGTCCAATCTCAGAAAATTCACCGATCGATTTTTGGACAGATGCAAAGATCTCCATATTTCGGCTAAGTTTTTGATCAACTGATTGATTCGAAGTTTTTAGCCATTCAACAATATCTGAGGAAAGAGTAGTTTTCTCTTCCAATTTATTCAGCCAGAGACGGATAATAAAAAGGGCAATGAGAAGAAAAATAAAAGCAATTCCCAAAAAAAAATACATGCAATAATTATACCAAACCCCCGCCTTTGAAGATTTTTGGTTTGAGCCATTCCTGACTTGTCTGAGGTTTTTCCGTCGCAGAATCTGTTTCTACTGATTCAATTGGTATAGCTTTTGGAGCTTCCATATTTCGACTAGGTATAGAATTAATTATTTGAGGTTGCACTCTCATTGGAGGTGATTGAAAGTTCATAGTTGGTTGAGTATTCATAAGAGCAGGTTTTTTAAAAGTTTTTTTAACCGCACCGGCTCTAAGTAGAACCGCTATATGTTCAAAAGTATCAGCATTGGTTGAGTAAGAGGTAAAATTATTAGTTGAAGCAGCCGCTCCGGCGTATAAATTAGTTGCTATATCACGGTCAATCTCGACCCCTAAAGTTTTTAAAATCGTCAAAATTAATTCTGAGATAGATGAAATCGTTTTATTAACGTAATTAACAGTCCCGAAGTAAGCATTAGTTAGGTGGCGATCAATATTAATAATGTCTTTTCCGTTGAATTGATTCTGATTCTCTGTATAAATAGTGCCTAAACTATTCAAAGTCGGAGCATCAATGACGAAAATGACATCGACCAATCCACCTGTATACGAAAATTTGACCTGATTAGGGTCTAATTTCTTGAAACCCGGGCGTGGAGTAATAACCAAATTAAAAGATTGACCTTGTATATTGTAGTCAACCTTATCAATCGCCCCGTCGGAATATGGAAATGAGACCATTAGGCTATCACCACCGGCACCGATGATACTTTGAATTTTATCTGAAGCAACTAAATCAGATGATGATTTCTGACTACAGGCAATGGAAACGGTCTTACCCATCTTGTTTAATGCTAAATATAATGAGGTTGAGGCACCAATTGCATCAATGGAAGGATTTGAAGGGATAAGAATAACGGCGGAACGGCATTTTGTCGTAATTTCCTGGATACGGGCTAAAGTATTTTGGTTATTATCCATGGATATTTAAATTTCTATAGGATAGATTTTACCACATCTCCTACCAAAAAGTCAAGTGGGGGGCCGAAGATCATACCAGCTTCCTGACCTTTTTTTACTTCACTAACCGTTTTAGCTCGAACCTTTAAAGAAACTAATTTTGTTTTTCCTATAGGTTTATTTTTTCTAAAAGCTTCTAATTCATCACCAAGATTTATTTTACCTTTAATAACATTGACTCCAAAAATCTTTTCTCCCTCAATAATAAAATTTGCCAGTATTTGGACTTCACCTTTTAAATTCTTTTCTTTCTCTTCCTTTTCCTTTATCAAGTTGGCCACTTCATTCAATTCATCTAATAGTTCGTAAATAATTTGATAACTTTTGATAATGACTTTTTCTTGCTTAGCTAAGCTTTCAGCCTCATGACTGGTTTTAACCGTAAAACCAATGATAATGGCTTTAGTGGCTTTGGCTAAAAAGATATCGGATTTATTTATTTCTCCAACTGCCAAAAGGACAATATTTAAATTAGTATTATTTTTAAGAGAATTTTTTATAGCTTCGACACTTCCTTGAGAATCAGCCTTAATTATGGCTGGAAGTTTTTTTTCAACCACTTGTACTTTCAAAACATCCTCTAAAGTTAAGGCTTTTTGGGTAATTGGTAATTGTTCATTGTTTGTTGGAGATTGGTCATTGGAGATTGATGAATCTTTCCTTATTATAGCTCCGACTTCAGGCATTTCGTTAAATCCAGTTATCTCAAATGGATTTGAAGGAATTACTCGGGTGACATTTTTCCCAAGATCATTTATCAGTGACTTAACTTTTATTTTTTGTTCATTGACATAAACTGTATCGGCGATTTTTAAGACGCCATCTTTGATGATTACACTGGCTACAATTCCCCTACGGTCTTTTTTTGTTTCGATTATATATGCTTGAACGGGGTTTTTTTCATCATAATTTAATTTCAAATCAGAAGCAATAAATAAAATTGTTTCTAAAAGTTCGTTAATTCCTTTTCCCGATTTTGCCGATACTAAAGCAACGGGGACATCCCCACCCTTACCTTCCGTCAATACTTCAAATTTCAAAAGATCATTTTTGACCTTATCAGGATTTGCTTCAGGGAGATCGATTTTATTGATGACAACAATAAAAGGAATTTTGGCGGCTTTGATATGAGAGATTGATTCTTCAGTTTGTGGCATAACAGAATCTTTTCCGTCAATTAAAAGTAGAGCGATATCAGCCACGTTAGCGCCTCTTGCCCGAAGTTTAGTAAAAGCTTCGTGGCCGGGGGTATCAATGAAGGTTATTTTATTAGTTTTATAATCTTTAAAATTGGTAGTTATCTCATAAGCTCCAATTTTTTGGGTAATACCGCCATATTCTTTATCAGTAATATTACTTTTCCGAATAAAATCCAGAAGGGTTGTTTTACCATGGTCGACGTGACCTAAAATAGCTACTATTGGGGGACGGGAAGACATAATTTACAATTTGAAATTTTTAATTAATAATTAAAAATTATTTTTTTTCGGGTTCGCCAACTTTAATATCTGGAGTATTTTCAGGAGCTGGAACAACTTTAATGACTTTTTCTGGCTCTTCAGATTTTATTTGAACGATATCAATCTCAAAATCAGTTAATCGGGATGCTAAATTTACATTTATTCCACCGCGTCCTATAGCTAAAGGAGCCTCTTTCTCTTCGACCGTTACCTTAGCTCTTTTTCCGGTCTTATCAATCTCAACTGAAGTTATTTTTGCCGGAGATAAAGCCGATATTAAAAATAATTTTTCATCTTTATTCCATTGAATAATATCAATTTTTTCGTTTCCTCCTAATTCATCAATCACAGTTTGAACTCGGACCCCTTTTTGTCCAACGCAAGCGCCAACTGGATCAACTCCAGATTGAGATGAGGCAACTGCAATTTTAGCTCTTTCACCAGGTTCGCGGACGATCTTCTTAATTTCAATAGCGCCACTGGCAATCTCCGGTACTTCCCGTTTAAATAATTCTTCAATTAATTTTGGGTGAGAGTGAGAGACAATAATTCTTGGATTATCAAATTTATCATTAGAAATTTCTTTAAGATAAACAATTAAACTATCATTTACCTGATACTTATAGTTGTTCATCTGCTCTTCCTTAGGTAGTATCGCTTCAGCTTTGCCAATATCAATTGAAGCGCTATAACCATCATATCTGATAATACGACCCTTGACAAGAGTGCCAACTTGAGATAAGTAATGCGACGCAACTGTTTTTTTCTCAGCCTCTCTAATTTTTTGTAAAATTACCTGCTTAGCAGTTTGAGCAGCAATTCTTCCAAAACCGGGAGGAGTAATATCTTTATCATCCTTAAATAGTTTAGCTTCACCTGTATCTTGATTGACTTTAGCCTTAATTTCTTCTTCCTCCTTGGAATATTCTTTTTTATAGGCAGCAATAATTGCCTGTTCAATTGAAGAAATGACGTCGTCTGACGAAATTCCTCTTTCGGTGGCAACTTGATTTAAAGCTAATGAAAATTCGCTCTTAATTACTGTCATATAATATTTTTTTAAATTTATTTTTTAACTTCTTTTTTACCTTCAGTTTTTTCCTTGCTCTCAGAATCTTTTACAGTCGAGGCAGGTTTCTTCTCACCTGTTTCTGGTTTGACGCCTTCTTCAGCTCCTTCAGTCGCTTCGGTGATTATCTCAGGAGCAGCTACGGCTGTTTCCGGAACAATACTTTCTTCTTTATGGGCAACGACTCCAAGAATAACTTTTTCCGCTGGAGTTTTAACTTCATATTTATCAGATTTTTTAAGATCGGCTACTTTGATTTCCTGACCAATTTCTTTTATGATTGAGATGTCTACTTCAATACTTGATGGAATATCTTCCGGCAAAGCTTCGACTAACAAAGTCTCAGACTGAACAAGAAGAATACCGGCTTTTTGAGTGACAGCTTCAGAAACTCCAACGGTTTTGACAGGAACGTTAGTTTCAATCTTTTTTGAAAGATCAATTTTTCTAAAATCAATATGAAGAAGCGTGCTTGTTAATGGGTGTTTTTGTATGCCTTTTATCAAGACTGGAATATTTTCTTTGTCAACACTCAGATAAACAACCCCTGTCTCACCTACTATTTTATAAGTCTTAATAAGATCTTTATAAACAACAGAAATTGATTTTGATTTAAAATCAGGTCCGAAGATATTTCCGGGTACCAATCCCTGCTTTCGAACTTTATTTAATTTTTTACCAAAAACAGTCCTAACTTCAGCCTTCAAAGAAACTTTATCCTTGGAACTATGTGATTTATTGTTTTTCATATAATTTTTATAAAATTTATAATGGTTATAACTATTATCAAGATCTATTCTTTTGCTAACTCAATGAAAAATATTTTGTCAGTCAATAGGTAAGTATTATAGATGATTTGATTATCTTTAACAATAGGAGAAAAATTTTGATTAAGGATAGAAATGTTTTTATTTAGTTCAAATTCCAATATTAAGTCTGAATTTTTTGCTCCGATTTGTTTTTGAATCACTAATTGGTATATGTTTGTTCCTTTTTTTATTGGTTCATTTAGTTGATAACTTATTTTAATATCACCTATTTTTCCCGGAGCCAGTTCAAAAAAAAAGCCAGCTAATTTATATTGAGGTTCATCTATTTGATTGATTTTTTCAACTTGGACACCATCTTTGGTGATCTGATTGAGGGTAGAATTTAGAGGTAAAAGAACTTGAAAATAGTTACGATAATAACCGGTAGGAAAAATTTCAGATGGAGAATCATTTTTATATTGAAGAGAAAGTATATGGCTTATTTTTCCCTGAGCGTCAACTTTAATTTTAAGATTAACAAAGCGATTAATAAAAAAATTAGCCTTATTTGCCCCAAGATTAGCATCATATGGGAAAATATAATCAGTGATACAATCAGTTGACAAAGAACATTTAGGGCTAATTATCCGTCCAGACCAAAAGTTAGAATCAAAAAGAGACTGGAAATTTTGATCTTCAAAAAAGACAGCTATTTGTTTTTCATCTAATGATTTTTTTACCTGGAATAATAAATTTTTAATATCGACTGTGTCAAAATTATTCTTTATTTGCCTAGCAATAGAAGATAAAAAGGTTTTTTTTTGTATTGATCCTGGGAAAAATTTTTTTTCAACATTGAGTTGAGTTTTTAAATAAAAATTTTTGGCATTTATGTATTCATTAAAATCAGGCAGATATAGATCTTTAAAAGCATATAAAATATTTTCTAT
Organism: Candidatus Roizmanbacteria bacterium CG06_land_8_20_14_3_00_34_14; assembly: GCA_002779665.1. Taxonomy (GTDB): domain Bacteria; phylum Patescibacteriota; class Microgenomatia; order UBA1406; family GWC2-37-13; genus GWC2-37-13. The sequence goes on from PEVZ01000050.1 coordinate 8,808, forward strand.
TGCAGTCGTTGTCAGTAAAATTCCACCAGAAAAATCCGTCATCTTCATTTCTTTTTCTAAAAAGAATAAAGCTTTTTGATAATTTGTAAAAAAGTCAGGTGAAAAATTAGAATCTCTAAAAAACCAATGGGGGACGCTTAAATATTCAGCAATTGGCTTCGGAGGGTCAAGATGGACTGTTAATTGACCATCAGCATCATAGATGTCATAGATTTTGATATCTCCGACGTTATAATTACCAATTTCAATTACACCAAATGATCCTAAGAAACCACCCCCGGGGCGAAGCTCCATATTGTTGGCGAAAAATATTACATATTTACTTATTTTTTCTTGTGAGATGGTTTTTTGAAAATATTCGATTACTTTTTTAGCTTTTTGAATGTTATCAGCTTGTTCGATCAGCTGTTTTTTTATTTTGTCAAAAAAATTATTCTTGAAAGGTATTTTTTGAGCTATGATATTTAGCTCCTCCTTAATATCCGATAAATTTTTTTTAATTTTTTCGATTCTTAAAGTTAAAATATTTTTTTGTTCCTTGGTTTTATTTTGTTGAAAAAATATTTCTTCTAAACCTTTGAAATCGCTCGTTAACGCTTGAGTTTGCTTGATAATTATGAAGCTTTTTTCATTAATATCTATAAGATTGTCCGGTAGAATTGCTACACCAAATAACAAATAGGTTGGTCGGACAATTGAGTATAAATTTTTTGGTAATTGATTGATTTTTGAATTATTGTAAATTTTGTGAGGAGAATTATTTTTAACGGAAAGATAGCTTTTATAATTAAAAAAATATGACAATAAGAGAAAGGGGATAAAAGCAACGTGAATAAAAATTATAGAAAAAATCGCCAGAAAAATTAAATTTTTTGCCGTAATAAATTTTTTATAGTTTAAGGAAATATCAGGAACAAAACTTATTTTTTTCTTTATTAATTGAGATGTATTCAGATTAAGAATAGTCTCATCGCTTTTAGAAAGAGCGAACCAAAGGATTTGGTCAATCTCATTTTTTTCAAGCCTCTCGCCATTTACTTTAATAATCTTGACATTTTTTGGAAAAGTTTTTTTATTAATAAGATTATTTTTTTTACCAAAAAAAATATGGATAAAAATTGTATTTTTATTATCGATTATTTTTTCTATTGTAACGGTCTCATTGACAATAAAAATATAGCGGAACATCCTAATGGCTTTTGGAATAATAGGAGAGCTGAAATGGTCAATAGAAACTCTTCTTAGCTCATTTTTTAGAAGAGTGATAAACGGATAGTTTTTTTTTGACACAATCAAGGCGCTTTGTTTTTCTTCAACGATTTCGGTATGCAATTTCATTATGTAATTGTACAAAATTTGTTTGCCTGATTGTCATCCCTGTTGACCTATTTGTAGAAATGTGATTAATCACTTGAGCAAATTCATTTGCAGGTGGCTATATTCCAGCCCCTATTTCCCCCATTTAAGGTAATTACAGATTGTAATTTATATGTCAACTTGATATTATATTATCTATATGAATTATCAAAAATATATTACTATAAACCCAAAAATTTTAGCAGGCAAACCCGTCATTACAGGGACACGCATACCCGTTGACATAATTATAAAAAAGTTAGGTCAAAATATGAATGTTGAAGAAATTTTACAAGATTACCCAAGAGTCACAAAAAAGGCAATTCTTGCCTCTCTTAGATATGCAGGAGAAATCATAAGTAAAGAAGAAATTTATCCTCTAACTCCATGAAATTTTTGATTGATGAATCGATAGAATATCGTATTGTTGGTTTTTTGCGAAGTTTAGACTATAACACGCTTTCTGTTGCCGAATCATTTTCGAGCCTAGATGACAAAATAATTCTTTCAATTGCCTACAAAGAAAGTAGAATTATTATCACTAATGACAAGGATTTTGGAGAATTGATTTATAAGTTACAATTACCTCATAAAGGAATTATTTTAATCCGATTATTTGAGGAAAATTATCAATCAAAAGAAGACAAACTTAAATTGATTCTTAAGAAATTCAAAAGTAAATTACAAAATACCTTCACTATTGTTTCGAAAAATAAAATAAGATTTAAAAAAAGTTAGATAATTTAAAAACATGAAAAATAAAGCCTTAATACTTTCTTATAATAACTTAGAAAAATCGACTCCAGTCTTAAAAAGCAAAAAAACCGTATTGGTTGGGGGGTGTTTTGACCTTATTCACTATGGTCATCTGAAGTTTTTGGAGTCAGCTAAAGAGCAAGGCGATTTTTTGATCGTTGCTCTTGAATCGGATGAGTTTATAAAAAAACATAAAAGAAAACTTCAGGTTCATCATCAGTATGAAAGAGCGGAGATATTATCAAATTTAATTATGGTTGATTTGGTTGTTCTCTTACCATTTTTTAAAACAAATGAAGAGTATTTTGAGTTGGTAAAAAAGATACATCCGGGTATAATCGCCGTGACGGAGGGGGATAAACAGTTGGAAAACAAAAAAAAGCAGGCGAAGTTAGTGGGAGCCGAAGTCAGAGAAGTTGTTACTAATCTAAAGAATTTCTCAACCCGCAATATTGCCAAGATTTTTAATCTATAATCGAATCTACATTGACATTAGATATAAAATAAGTATAATATAGGTATTAAATAAGTTATAATAATCTATATGAACACGAATCAGATTCAAATAAAAGTCAGCGTTTCCGAACAATTAAGCAATCTTCTTAGATATAAAGCGGACAGATTAGGAATTCCTGTTACTCAATTAGTAAAATATATCTTAATTAAAGATGTGGAAAAAGAAAATCCAGTTTTTACAGTGTCAGATCAGTTAGAAAAAATATCAGAGAAGGCAATTGGTGATTTAAATAATTCTATTATTGTAGATAATATCGACGATTTTTTTAATAAGCTTTAAAATTTATGAAAATCAGATTATCGACTGATTTAGTTAAACTTCTCAGAAAAATAAAGAATAAGGATAAAATTTTAACAAATCAAATAAGTAACAAACTAAAATTATTTCAAGTAAATGCACAACACCCATCTTTAAGAACCCATAAATTATCTGGTAAAATGAGTAATCGTTGGAGTATCTCCATAAATAAAAGTTTAAGGATAATATATATTTTATTAAAATCTGACGAAGCTTATTTTATCGCGTTAGGAACGCATGACGAAGTTTATAGAAGATAAAAATATGAAAACACAATTAATGATAGAGCTTTCAGACAAAACCAAAAAACAAATCGTTGACCAATTGGCCGATTTTCGAAAACTGTATCCTCAATTTCAGTGGGAGAGGATCGAAAACTACAATATTCTTATTCACTCATTTGGGGAATTTGCAAATAAAAAATCAACAATAGAAAAAATAGAGACTGCTTTGTACGATAAGAATTTATTTTATTTATATTCATTTGAAGTAGCCTTAACTATTGGCAATAACATTATTTTATTTATGGATTTTAAAAGGGAAAAAGAAATTGAAAGAATCAGTGAGAGTATTAACGAGGTAGAAAAATTTGTTCCCCGATTAATTCTTGCCAAATATAAAATTCCATCAAAGCAACAGTACTTTGTTATTAAAAAACGCCTGTCCAATATAGAGGTCGACATTTCTTTTAAAGTGAATAAGTTGAGTTTATTTGAAGGTGAGAAGAGGGTAAGGGTCTTTAAACTGCTTTAAAACCCGCCTTCGTCAAGACTTCGGCGAGGCAAAGCAAAATCCCTCACCATTGCTGGTGAGGGATATACTATCCTATTTAAATAAAATATTATGCAGCAGTGCCAATTCGGTACATTCCTGTTCCACAATCTGGGCACTTTCCTTTCATCGCTGGTTTACCATTTTTCATGGTAACTTTTTCAGGATTTGCAACTTCTTTTTTTGCTCTGCATTTTACACAGTACATTGATGCCATAATTTATTTCACCCCCTTTTTTAGAAACTCTTTAACGAGTGTCTACGAGTTTAGAGTTTCTTAAATCCGCCAATAATCGCTCTTCAAGCCGTGTACGAATAGTACTGAAAAGGCTTGAAGTAAGATATGGTGGATAGAAACCATATTTACTTAACCAACTTAGCTATGTACAACACTACTTCAACTCCAATAATTAATACTATTAATATCAAACTTTTTTTAAGGTCGGAAAAAAAATATTTTGATTCCGGTAGTTCAATCTTTTCTTTTTTAACGATCGGTTCTTGAACAGTTGAGTTAGGTGTTTTTAACTTTACAGGAGGAGTAACCACTTGCTGGTTTTCAAGCATTCGAAGTTTTTTATGATACATAGCTAAAATCTTTTCTTTCTTTGTCTTCTTAGGCATACGGTAATAATATAGAGAGTCGAATCTCAAATGTCAAATCTGAAAAAAATTATCGTTGACAGTTTTTGTACAAATATATAGAATGTATTAATGATCACTTACGGGTTGATGTTTATTTTTTTTGTTTGGTTAGTTATTTTGACGGGAATAATTTTAAAGACAAAAGCCCATTACATCAGTCTAATTTCAAATACAAGAAAGCATAAAATTGATGAAATTTTAGACGAGCTCTTACTGATTAATAACAAAAATAGGCAAGAAATTGAGAATTTTAAAAAACAATTACAAGAAGAAATTAAAATTTCCGCTTTACATATTCAAAAGGTAGGTTTAGTCAGATTTAGTCCTTTTGAAAAAACCGGAGGAGAGAAAAGCTTTGTCATCACTTTTTTAAATAATCAAAATAGTGGTATAGTTATTAATTTCATACATACCCGTGATGGCTTGCGGGTTTATAGTAAAAAAGTTAAAAATGGTAAAAGTGAAGAATTTGAATTGTCTGATGAAGAAAAGCAAGCAATTATTATTTCAAACTAATTATGATTAACAAAAAAATCGCCTTATTGGTTTCTTTCGTAATTTTTATTCTTTCTGGGGTTACAACATTTTCTTTTTTTTCAGAGGAAAAAGGTCTGTTATTCTTATCTCCAATTTCTTATAAAGCTCCCACATCAGAAAATGGAACGACGGAAAATGTCATTAATTCAGAACCAAAGACGGAGGAGTGTCCTTTGAATGGCCAGATGCTTTCAAAGACTGAGAGGAATATCTGGGAAGTTCAACGACCGCTGGGGGTAATGATTGAAAATCACAAACAAGCCCGTCCACAGTCAGGTCTATCATCGGCTGATATTATCTACGAAGCAGTGGCCGAAGGTGGGATAACCAGATTTTTAGCGATATTTTATTGTCAAAATGCCCCATACGTTGGTCCCGTCCGCTCAGCTCGAATGTACTTTATAAGATTTCTTGAAGGTTATGGCCAGTATCCATTGTATGCCCATGTTGGTGGGGCTAACACAGAAGGTCCGGCAAACGCATTAGGATATATCAATGAATTGGGATGGTCGTCTTATAATGATATGAGTCAATTCTCAGTTCCTTTTCCATATTTTTGGCGTGATTATGAAAGGTTAAAAAATGTTGCCACTGAACACACCGTTTACACTTCGACAAAAAAACTTTGGCAATACGCAAAAGATAAAAGAACTCTTACAAATGTTGATGAAAAAGGGGTAAGATGGGATAAAGGCTTTGTACCTTGGAAGTTTGAAGATGATGCTAAAACTGCCGATCGAGGCAAAGTAGTAAAAATTGATTTTGGATTTTGGGATAATTTAGCCAGTGATTTCAGTGTTGTTTGGAGCTATGATGTCAAAACAAACAGTTATAAAAGAACCAACGGCGGTGCTCCTCATCTTGATAAAAATACCGGAAAACAATTAGAAGCAAAAAATATTGTTATTATGTTCGCTAAAGAATCCCCGGCTAACGATGGCTATGAAGGCGGGCATTTATTATACAAAAATGTTGGAAGCGGAGACATATTATTTTTCAAAAACGGTCAAGTGGTTAAAGGAACTTGGAGTAAAGAAACCGAAGAGGATAATATTAAATTTTTTGATAACTCTGGCAAAGAAATATCAATAGTCAGAGGACAGGTATTTATTGAAATGTTGCCGATAAGGAACAAAGTTAATTATTAAATTAATTCAATAAAATCACCAATAACCAAATACCAAGAAACAAACAATAATCAATGTTTAATTACTAATGAGACCAAAATATGTTTGAACATTGAATATTGATAATTAGTTATTGTTTGGAATACTTGGTTATTGGAGATTGGTAATTTGTTTATTATATATATGTTACAACATATAATTCCATCGAAGGCGAGGCGGAAGGTTCTTGAGCTATTTTTTCATCGACCGAGTGAAAACTTTTATTTGCGACGGGTCGTCCGTGAGATTGATGAAGAGGTCAATGCGGTCAAGCGCGAGCTTGACATATTGACCGAAGAAAAATTATTACTTAGGGAACGCCGTCTAAATAAAGTTTATTTTTCATTAAATAAAAACTATCAACTTTATGATGAATTTTTAAGAATTTTTTCTAAAACAAGTAAGTTGGCGACTTTAGTCCATAGTAACTTATCAAAAATTGGCAAGGTAAAATTTGTAGCCGTTTCGACTAAATTTCCAAAAAACATAATTTTAAAAGACGATGAAATTTATTTGCTTTTAGTCGGTATAATAGTCGTTGTTGAAATTGAGTCGATCATTAAAGAAGTAGAAAAAGAATTTGGACGACCAATTAATTATTCAACTATGACCGAAAGTGAATTTTTGTTTCGTAAAAAAAACAACGATCCTTTTATTTGGAGATTTTTAAAACAACCTAAAATTATGTTGGTTGGCGTTGAAGAAGAATTACTAAGATGAAAATATTTAAATCAATTATTATTGCTTTAATTTTTATAGGCTTAATATGGGTCGACCTTCCGGAAAGTATTAAGACAAAATATAAAATTTCGAGTCAAATTGAATTCAATGTTTTTGGAATAAATTTTAAAAAAGATTTTACAACAAAATTAGGATTAGACTTAAAAGGTGGTAGTAGTTTAATTTTTGAGGCCGATACGGGTAAGGTGAAAAAAGAAGATTTAAATGATGCCCTAAATTCAGCCAGGGATGTAATTGAGCGAAGAATTAATTTTTTTGGAGTGACAGAACCTCAGATACAAACAGTTAAAACAGGTGATAAATATCGCCTAAACGTTGACCTACCGGGAATTAGTAATTCTGAAGAAGCGATAAAATTAATCGGTCAGACAGCCCAACTAACATTTAGAGAATTGCCGGGTGAAAAAATTGCCACTAATACTCCGATATTCTTACAGCTGACAAAAGACACTGGATTATCAGGAATTCACATTCTAAAATCAACGGTTGAATTTGATAGTCAAACTGGTAAACCTCAGGTAGGTTTGAAATTTAATCAAAAAGGGACGGAATTATTCGCCTCAATTACCAAGAGAAATATTGGAAAACCGGTCGGAATATTTTTAGATAATATTCCGCTTACTACCCCAAATGTACAAACAGAAATACCAGATGGAAGTGCTGTTATAACAGGAAATTTTACCACCGACGAAACAAAAAAATTAGTCATTGCGATTAATTCCGGGGCTCTGCCTTTGCCAATAAAATTAGTTGAGCAAAAAAATATTGGTCCAAGTCTTGGAGAGGTCGAAGTCAGAAAAAGCGTATATGCCGGGGCGGTTGGACTGATAATGGTTTTGCTGTTTATGATTATTTATTACGGCAGATTAGGTTTTATAGCGTCTCTTGGCTTATTGATTTACGGATTAATTTCCCTGTTTATTTTTAAGGCAATCCCATTAGTATTAACTTTGCCGGGTGTGGCCGGATTTATTTTATCCATCGGAATGGCGGTTGATTCAAATATTTTAATCTTTGAGAGGATTAAAGAAGAACAGCGAAAAGGAAGAAGTTTTGATATTGCTGTCAGACTTGGATTTGGGCGGGCAATCGACGCAATCAAGGACGCTAATGTGACAACCTTGACCGTTGCTTTTATCTTATTTAATCCATTAAACTGGGAATTCTTACCGCAGTTTGGGATGGTAAGAGGATTTGCTCTAACTTTAGCTATTGGAGTCGGGACAAGTCTATTTACCGGGGTTGTCATTACGAAGAGACTTATAGATATGTTTTACAAGAATAAAATATGATTAATTTTCTTAAATACCGCTGGCTTTATTTTTTAATTTCCGCCGTTGTAATCGGGGCGGGATTATTTTCAATTACCAAATGGGGTTTTCGATATTCAATTGATTTTACCGGAGGTAGTAATTTTGAATATCAAATAAATAAAGTGGTCGAAAAAAGCAAAATAGAAAAAGTATTGGATTTAAATAAAATATCAGTTGTTAGTTTAAAATTGCAGGATAAAAATATTTTGCTTAGAACAAAAGTATTAGATCAAAACAAAGAGTCGCTCTTGAAAAAAGATTTAGAAGCAAAATTAAAAATTAAAATTACGGTTTTGCGTTCGGAAACAGTTGGTCCAATACTTGGAAAAGAGGCGATTAACAAAACTTTAATTGCCTCAATATTGGCAACAATCGGAATCTTAATTTATATGAGTTTTGCTTTTAAAGGTTTCAACTTTGCTTTTTCCGCAGTTTTGGCAATGCTACACGACCTGTTGGTCGTAGTTGGTACTTATTCCTTACTTGGACATTTTTTTGGAGCTGAGGTAGATACAATGTTTGTGACGGCAGTTTTGACGACGATGTCCTTTTCAGTTCACGATACGATTGTCATCTTTGATAAGATAAGAGAATACCATAAAGAGCAAGGTTCAATGGATTCGGAAACCGCCGCTAATCAAGCATTGACGGAGACGATGGTTAGGTCGTTGAATAACTCAATGACAATCGTTTTTATGTTACTTTCCCTAACGATGATGGGTGGATCAACAATTAGATTTTTTATTATGACTTTATTAATCGGGACAATCACAGGTACTTATTCGTCACCGTTTGTAGCAACTCCGATTTTAGTTTGGCTGGAGAAGCACAGAAATAAATAACGATTATAAAAATTATAAATTTTATAACAATTATATGAATAAAAAAGCTGATGAGAAAGGTTCAGAAGTCTGTCCAAAGTGTGGGGCTCCGCTCGGAGAAGTGTTTGAGACAAAGTCGGGGAAAAAATTACGACGCTGTTCTAAGGGAGCTTGGAATCCAGAGACTCATACCATTGACGGATGTATTTATGTTAAATGGCTTGAAGTTGAACCAGTCGCCCTCGATGAAAAATGTCCAAAATGTGGAGCCCCATTGATATTATCCACAACAAGAATGGGTAAAAAAATGAAAAAGTGCTCAACAGCCACTTGGGACCCAACTACTAAAACTGCTGGCGGATGCGATTATATAGAGTGGATAAAAGGAACGACCGAAAAATTAGAGGAAGATTGTCCTAAATGTGGAAAAAAATTAGTTCTATTCACAACCGCATCAGGTAAAAAACTGAAAAAATGTGAGACGGCCACTTGGGACCCAGCCACAAAAACGCCAGGTGGATGTGACTATGTTGAGTGGCTGAAGTCATAAATAAAAAGACTAACACTTGACAAAATCGTGTGTGTCGTACATAATAATGTACAGAGGTATTTTTTATGAAAACATCCGATTTATATATCACAGCAACAGAAGCAAGAAATAATTTTTTCAATTTACTTGCTAAGGTAAAAAGTAGTCCATATCCAATTAATATTACAGTTAAGGGAATTCCCGAAGTTGTTGTAATGAATAAAGAAGATTACGATGGTTGGATGGCGACACTCGAAACGCTGTCAGATAAAGATTTAGTGGAATCGATAAAAGAATCTGACAAAAATTTTAAAGAAGGAAAGTATCAAACTTGGCAAGAAGTAAAAAAGGAATTAGGCTTAGAGGAAATGAAGCTTTCCGATATTAAAGGTAAATATGTATCTAATATTCCTCGAAAACAAGGCAAAAAAAGATCTAAAAAAATTAGATAAAAGATATAAAATTAAGGTGTCAGAGTTTATTGACAAACTTCAATATAATCCCTTTTTAGGTGGAAAAATGTTAGGAGAATATAGCGGTTTATACAGAATTAAAATTCCTCCATTACGAATTATTTATCTTCCAGATTTTAAAAAAAATATTATTTGGATAAAAGCAATTGGATTTAGAGGAAATATTTATAAATAAAAATGACAATAAAAAAATATTCTTTAGGTGAACTTCAGGCGAACTGCTATTTTTTAATTGAGGATCAAGATTGCCTGATCATCGATCCGGCCGATGATGCTTCGTTTATTTTGGAAGAAATACAAAGACAACAACTAAACTTAGTTGGTATGTTGGCTACCCACGGACACTTTGATCACATAGGAGCAGTGGGGGAGATTCAGTTATCTTTTAATGTTCCTCTATATATCTTTAAGAAAGATCGGTTTTTGATAGACAGGTTAAACGAAACAGCAAAACATTTTTTAGGTTATGACCCACATTTTATCAAGCCAATTACAGTTAAGTATTTAACTGTAACAAATTTTCGGATTTCTAAATTCGAGTTTCGAATTTTATCTAGTCCCGGTCACACTCCCGGAAGCGGTTGTTTCTATTTTTCAGAAGAAAACGTCCTTTTCACCGGTGATACTTTATTTAAAGAGGCGGTTGGTCGGACTGATTTATCTTACAGTAGTAAAGAAGATTTAACTAAATCCCTAAAAAAAATATTTAAATTGCCAAGAGAGACAATTATTTATTCGGGACATGGAGAAGATACAATTCTGGAAGATGAAAAAATATACTTTAATTAATTAAAGTAATCTGTTTAAGGAGGGAATGTTTTTCATTTTTTATTTTACCATCGACAACTTGATCAAAAAGATTTTTTAATATTTCTCCAATTTTTTTACCTGGTTTGATTTTCAGAGTTTTCATTATGTCATTACCATCGACCTTCAAATCTTTGATAGAAAATGGTTGTTTTTGAACTTCTTCCAAGCGCTTTTTAAATAATTCAGTTCTCCATGAAGTCGGAGTAGCCCCCGATCCAATCCTATCCCCGGTTCTCAGATCCAACATATCTTGCAGATATTCTTTCGTCACGTTTTTAATAAATCTTCGGACAGCTTTATCTGTCTGATTTTCAGAAACGGTAAATTGATGTTCACCAACAAGGGTTACAAGTTTGTCTTTTTGTTTATTTGATAATCTAAAACGGTCAGCAATTTTTTCCGCCTGCTTTTTGCTAACCACTTCATGATTATAAAAAGTGATTAAACCGGTTTTATCATCTTTACGAAATGTCTCGGCTTTACCGATGTCGTGAATTAGAGTTGCAAACCTCGTGATAATATCTTTGGATGGACAATTTTTTAAAGCCATTACTAAATGAGTTCCGACGTCATAAATATGATGACGTTTAGGGCTTTTCTGTGGAATGGTAAAACAAATATCGACTTCAGGTAAAATAAGTGAAAGTAAACCTGTATTTTTTAGAAATAAGACACCTTCTGATGGATGTTCACTACTTAAAATTTTTAAAAATTCATCCCTAATTCTTTCTGCAGAAACTTTAGTAATTAATCCGGCATTTTTTTGAATTGATTCCTTAGTTTTTTCTTCAATTAAAAATCCAAGTTGAGAAGTAAAACGGATGGCGCGAAGAAGGCGGAGCGCGTCTTCATTAAATCGAATATCTGGATCGCCAACCGCTTTAATCAATTTATTTTTTAAATCATTTTGTCCTTCGTAGGGATCAAACATCTTTGATCCATCATAAGCGATTGAATTTATCGTGAAATCCCGTCGGGATAAATCTTCCTCAACAGTTTTTGCCCATTCAATTTTTTCCGGGTGACGGGAATCAGAATAATTTGATTCGATGCGGAAAGGGGTAATTTCGAATACAATTTTTTGTAGAGACGCAAAATTTTGCGTCTCTACAGGAATGGAAACAGTTCCGTAAATATTGTTGTAAAAAGAATCAGGGAATAATTTCTGTATTTGTTCAGGTGTGGCGTTTGTAGTGAAGTCAAAATTATCAACCTTTTTATTTAACAATGCGTCACGTACAGCCCCTCCAACTAAATAAATTTGGAATTTATTTTCCCGAAATTTTTTCATCAACTCAATTACTTCTTTTGGTAGTATAATCATGTAGTTATTATAACGCTTCAACAAACATCTTAAAAGTTCTATTTGCCGACCTTGCATAACCTCGGAGGTTATGCAAGGTCGGCAGGAATAGGTTAAAGTTATGAGTTAACAAAAGATTTAAGAATATCGAGGTTTTTTTGGTCGGGACCTTTTTTATCAAAACCCGGAGTTTCTATAATGAAAGGGAAGTCTTTTATTTTTGGGTGATTTAGTAAAATCTTAAATTCATCAATATTCATTTTCCCTTCTCCAATATTCCCATGGCGGTCATGACCGCTATCAAATTCGTCACGACTGTCGTTCAGATGCCAAACATC
>PEVZ01000050.1:21247-21909 GCA_002779665.1 Candidatus Roizmanbacteria bacterium CG06_land_8_20_14_3_00_34_14
ACGTCTTTGACGATCTGAGAAATTTCTTCCAGTGTTTGCCCGATTTTTCTATTACCTGCATTTTCAATTATAAAAAGAGATTCTTTTGGAGTTTTCTGAAGAACTTCTTTGATGTTTTCGATTAAGGTTTTATATTTGGGATTATCATTGAATAATTGTAAATTATCAATCGTTTTTTTATCTTTATAAGATCCAAGATGAATGATTGAGCCTTTGATACCAAGTTTTGGGGCAAGATTCATCTCAGAAATTAAAGACATTTTTGACATATGTCCGATGCGACCATCATCAGCAAGGTTAATGAGATATGTTGCATGAAAGTAAATAGGTTGAATTGAGAATTTAGAATTCAGAATTAAGAATTGCTTAATTTCATCCTCTGTGGGTTTTGCGAAGTTCCAACCGCGGGGTGAAGAAGAAAAAATCTGTAAACAATTTCCACCGATATTTTTAATCCGTTTCAAAGCTTCACTGTATCCTCCGGAAATAGACTGATGTGCTCCGAGGTTAAGCATATTTATTAAAATTATAGCAAATAAAAAAATCCCCTTGACCCCACACAACCTTACCTCCTCGCACTTTTTTGAAATTACTTTTATCTCTTCCCGCCTAATCTTACCTTTCGCCTTAGTATGTTTTTATTCCGGCTCAAGGAGCGATTT
>PEVZ01000020.1:0-378 GCA_002779665.1 Candidatus Roizmanbacteria bacterium CG06_land_8_20_14_3_00_34_14
TAGCAAACCTAAACCTATCAATCCTCCAGTTAGAAAAGATGCGTTGCGTAAAGCCATAATAGTTTTTGCGGTTTCAAATCCGACCTCTTTTAACTGATGGGCAAGTGATATATTTGATTGAATAGTCTTAATTGTCTGAGTATCTAAATTAGCTAAACCATAAATACCTAAAGCAACACAAGTTACGGCAAGAAGTGTACCAATAAAAAATGGATTTTCTAAACCTGTCCTTTTCATATTATAGGATAGTATACTTCTTCTTCTTCTTCTTTTCAAGCGCAAATTTGACATACCCTTGTATTTTTCCACTTTCTTTGATAAAAATACTTACAAACTATGTCATTTTCAGCTGATATTATTGCCAGTCGGGTTTCACAA
>PEVZ01000020.1:399-4899 GCA_002779665.1 Candidatus Roizmanbacteria bacterium CG06_land_8_20_14_3_00_34_14
ATTTTCAGCTGATATTATTGCCAGTCGGGTTTCACAAACTATCCGATCTCGTGGGCGCAGTTATATCAATCGCGTAGAAATAACTAAAACTAAATCGGGAAGTATTCAGGCAACAGTCTATGGAACTTATCGTTACAATACGAGTATTAATAAAAACTCCAAAGGCAAATATATAGACAGGTGCGATTGCCCCTACGGAGAAACCTGTAAACATACAGTCGCGTTAGCTTATGTGATTGAAAATAATCCAACACTAATTTCAATATTAGATACGACTTCTACGGCTATAAAAGGGCCATTATCATCTAAACAACTTATGCAAACGCTTGAAGAAATCGATCGTGTTTATTATGAAAAACACAAATACGATCGTCCACCGGTTCAACTCAAAGAAAATCATGGTATCTATTATCGTTTCAAAGCAACTGAGGAATACGGACGGGTTCCATACTCACAATTGGCTATTGAAACAGGACGATATCTTATTCATCCTAAAACAAACAAGCTGACCTTACGCAATAATAAATCTTTATCCGAGACAATGAACGAACCAGGCTACATTACCTTATTTGATGAAAGTATTCTGAGGCTTTTGAGTTATTCAGCACATAAAAAAAGTCGTTATTCTTTTAGTAGTTACGATTCTTTAGCCATTCACGACGATATTATTAATGAGTTGTTTTCACTCCTCGCCCAAGCACCCATGGTATTATGGGAAGATAATATGCAACTAACAATTGCACCAGAAAAGGCTGAATTTATTATTGAATGTGTACAAACTGCAAATGGATATATTTGGCAACCGACTTTTAGCTATCAAAATAAAAAACAAATTATTAAAAAGCAAGATATATTATTTTTTAATCATAAGCCAGTGATTGCAAAATTTGAACAATCTCTATATCGTTTACAAAATGTTACTGATTTAACAACACTACATCCAGCGCTTAATTTAACCTCTTTCACTTCCGAAGCATTTAAAAATCCTCAAGTTGTAAATAAGCTTCTTACAATAAGCCAAATCGTGCCGATTCAATTACCAATTGATTTGACGAAAGATGCCACTCTTGCAACCCCGATTCCTTTACTTCTTCTTAATCGCGACGTGACGCCCTGGACAGTTGAACCTTTTATGACATACGGGGATCAGCGTTTTCATACTCAAAATACGACACCGATATTATTTAGCAATTCAATAAATAATAAACTGTGTAAACGTGATTTGGACAAAGAGAATGTCTTATATCAACAAATTTGTACATTACTCAAATCAAAGGAACCTTTCCGTATTCTTTATGAAGATCGCGAATACTTTCTTCATACCGTACTTCCTCAAATACCACCCGATTGGCAGATTGCCCTAAAAAATGAAACATCAGCAGTGAAACGAAGCAAAGCCGATTTTAATTTTGATCAAACTTCCGGTATTAACTGGTTGGATATTAACGGAACGGTAAAAATTGACGACTCAACCTTGGCTCTAAGTGATATTCTTGACGAGCTTCTTAAAGAAAATCCATTTTTGACGGTCAAAGGATCATCGTATCTTTTATCATCTCAAGATAAACAAAAACTCTTACAGTTAAGTGCCTACTATGACAAAAAAGAAAAAAAAGTAAAATTATCACGACTTCACGTGGGGGCGTTGGAAGAACTTGAAGGTATTGTTGATACCTCAAAATTACATAAGGCATGGCAACAAACACTAAAAGCAATTCGTTCATTTAGTACTCTTAAAGAAGCACCTCTTCCGAAAAATTTTCAAGCAAAACTTCGCCCATACCAACAGGAAGGGGTTAATTGGTTATCTTTTTTGAAAGAATATCAATTTGGCGGAATTTTGGCTGATGATATGGGCCTTGGCAAAACTATTCAGGCGCTTACAATTCTTGCTCATTCACACGAAGATGTATCTGTAACTAAGCCATCACTCATTGTGGCGCCAACAAGTGTAGTTTATAACTGGCAGGAAGAGATAAAGCGGTTTACACCGGGACTCAAAACCTATCTTTATATGGGAAAAGAAAGGACTTTTCTACAAGATAAAAACATCAATATTATTATAACCAGCTATGCCTTGCTTTGGCGAGACCACAAACAATTTTCAAATCATAATTTTCACTATGTTGTTCTTGATGAAGCCCATTACATCAAAAATTATAAATCCCGAACTGCTAAAACTGCTCATCTAATTTCTGCTGAACATCGTCTTAGCCTTACCGGGACTCCACTGGAAAATAATCTAACGGAGCTATGGTCCCAATTTGCTTTTGTCAATCCCGAACTTTTCAGTAGTTTAGAACATTTTAAACAAACTTTTGTTAACCCAATTGAAAAATATCAAAATCAAGAAGTTAAGTTGCATTTACAACGACTTATTAAACCATTTTTACTTCGTCGATTAAAAAAATATGTGTTAAAAGAATTGCCCCCAAAGATTGAGCAAACAGTATGGTGTGAAATGGAAGAAAAACAACGGACACTTTATGAGGCAATGAAACAATATTATCAAGCAAAGATTTTGAAAATTGTTGAACAAAAAGGTATTAAAAAAAGTCAGATTGAAATACTTGAGGCATTACTTCGTCTCCGTCAGATTTGTTGTCATCCTGATTTGCTAAAATTGGACGAGAGAAAAAGTTATCCATTTTTACCGGCTAAACTTCACAATATTCATTCTTCATCTAAATTAGAAACAGTTATTGAACTTTTACAAACAGCTATTGCTGAGGGGCATAAAGTACTTTTATTTAGTCAATTTGTGAGTATGCTAAATATTTTACAGACAGAACTTAATAAGGCAAAAATTTCTTCATTAATGTTGACTGGTAAGACAAAAAATAGGCAAGAGCTTATTGAGACATTTCAAACAAATACATCTTACTCTGTTTTTTTATTAAGTCTTAAGGCTGGAGGGACAGGACTCAATCTCACCGTAGCTGATTATGTAATTCATTATGATCCGTGGTGGAATCCGGCTGTCGAGATTCAAGCAACTGATAGGGCACACCGCATTGGTCAAACCAAATCCGTTTCAGTCTACAAAATACTTATGAAAGATTCGATAGAAGAAAAAATCCAAGCTCTACAGGAAAGGAAAAAAGGTCTAATTGAGGATATTATAGGCGGGACAAGTCACGGAAAAGGATTAACCCGTGAAGATTTGGAGTTTTTGTTAAAATAATATCCCTTTCTGACAATCTAAAGTGCCGAGGCTCAGAGTCGAACTGAGATCTGAGGTTTTTCAGACCACCGCCGTGACCACCTTGGCTACCTCGGCAAAAAATATTTTGTGGATCAGGATGGAGTCGGACCATCGACTAGACTTTATAAGAGTCTTGTTATAACCGTTTAACTACAGATCCATTTTATCAAAAATTATATCAAATTTCGTGTGGACTTAGCCAGAATCGAACTGGCGACTGGTCAATGCGAATGACCCGGTATACCACTTACCTATAAGCCCTGAAGCCCTGTGTCTCTGGGCAGAATTGAACTGCCATCAAAGCCTTCGGAGGGCCTTATTCTATCCGTTGAAATACAGAGACAACCTTTAATATTATAACTAATATTTTCGCATTGTTTTACTTATCCCATTTTGATAGAATGACCAAGATATGCGAAAAATTCCAGGCACCATGATTTCCCAACACCCCGATCATGGTAGTAAACCTTACTGGCAAAAAAGCGCCTTCATAAAAACGGGGGACGAAATTAAGGAATGTTTTTTATCTTTTTCCGAGCTAGAAACATCAGAATATAAATGGGATTGGGAAGGGAAATACGTTGATGAATCGGTTATAGAAAAACTACTAAGTGAACATCATGATTATTTCAAAAAAAATCCTTTAGGCAAGGAAAAATTTCTGACATTCCGACTCCCAAATCCGAAAGTAGAAACAGAATTTCGGCTAGGGAGAGCTTTTATGGGAATTCTTGGAGCGTCCGGTTTAGCTAAAAAAATCGGTTTTCATAGTCCTCCGTTATTTGAAGTAATTTTACCGATGACCGAATCAGCGGAAGAAATGATCGCTATTCAAGAAGCCTTTAAAGAAATCGCCTCACTAAAACATGTTCTTTATGATTTTGGAGAAGAAAGTTTAAAGCACATAGAAATAATTCCTTTATTTGAACAGGTAACAACAATTATTAAATCAGATTCTATTTTGGAAAAATATTTAGAATTACATCAGAAAAAATTTCATTTTAAGCCCGTCTATCTTCGTCCCTATTTGGCTCGTTCTGACCCGGCTTTGAATTCCGGATTAGTACCGACTGTGTTAGCAATAAAAATCGGTCTTTCTCACTACATTGAATTTGAAAAAAAACACAATATCAAACTTTATCCAATTATTGGTTCGGCATCCTTGCCTTTCCGAGGTGGCCTGACACCAGACACAGTTGAACAGTTTTGTCGTGAATATAGTGGGATAAAAACAGTTCTAATACAAAGCGCCTTTCGCTACGATTATGAAAAAAAATCAGTCATAAAAGCTATTA
>PEVZ01000008.1:0-3522 GCA_002779665.1 Candidatus Roizmanbacteria bacterium CG06_land_8_20_14_3_00_34_14
GATGGCGACTCCAATTATAAATAATTTTGTTAATGATAAAAACATTTCAATTACAAAATGGGTTGGAATTCGACCATTAACAGGTGAATTAGTTGAAAGTTATTTTTTTGAATACGAAGACAAAGCTAATATGTCACATTTCGTCTATCTATATGGTAATCCAGCTCGAATTTCAGCAAATGATAATCTATTAAAATCTTTTGTTAATAAAATAATTAATTCAATTGGAATAAATTAATCATTAAAATATGTCAGACCAAACAAGCTCTTTATTATTCCAGGTTGAACAGGAAATCGCCAAGTTACTTTTAGTAAAATTAGAGAAATTTGATATTACTTTTGAACGGGCTTCGCAGATTGCTAAATTTATTTTAGCTCATCTACCGGAAAATCTAACTGATGAACAGGTGATGAAAATTATTCCATCACTTGACGATCAGTTTTTTGAACTTTCCGAAATTGTTCATAAGCACATGTTGGATTATGAAGAAAAATATAAAGAAGATACTATTAAAAATATGCAAGATATGATAAAGCATAAACATTTTCAGGAAGCCAGTAATATGGCTTTTAAATATTTCGAACAAAAAGTTGAATTAAAATAAATATGAGCGAAGCACCTGTCCAACCTGTACGATTTGAAGCAAAACCAGCGAGTAATGTTGAAAAAGTAAAGCCAGAAGGAAAAAAATTATCAAGTAAACAAAAAAAAACCTTGACTGACGTTAATAAACATAAATATGAAGAATTTTTTTCAAATGATTGGGATCAAGCGGCAATCATTAGATATTTTGAAATAATCGGAGAAGCAGTGAGTAATATCAATGAAGAATTTAAGAAAACATTACCAGATATAGAATGGAGAGATATGAATGATTTTCGTAACTTTCTTATTCATGACTACATGGATATAGATGTAAAAATTGTGTGGAAAGCTATGACAGTTGATATTCCAGCTTTAAAGCAAAAGATAGATAAAATACTTTCCTAATCTTCCGATTCTTCATTCTTTTCTTCATGGTCAAAGGGAAGGTATTCCTTTTCCTCATTATTGAGATTTTCTGCTAATTTTTCCAGGTCTAACAAACTAATTTCTTCTGCCTCGTCATCGCTGATTTCTTCACCTGATGAGCTCTCCATTCGGGAAAGGTTCACACTTAGATCAGATGGAAAGGCGACGAATTTCATCATTTTAGCGCCTTTTTTTTCTTCTTTAATAAGAACATTAATCATTTTCAGGGATGTCTCTTTAATGTAGACGGAAAAGACTCCACCATTTTTTATAAATATTGCCAGTCGCTTTGAAAGATCGTCCGGAAGGCAACCTGCGTATTCTTTCTCCTCAGTCCTTATTTCGACTCTTCTTTTTTTTACCATTAAAAAAACTTTTTGTCCAACTGTTAATTTAGCCAGAACACTTTTTGGACCACAGTTGACTAAACTAACTGTTTTTGTCTTACCGGGAATATCGACAAAAAGTAGGGGATCAAGCGGAGTCGTATTTGAGGAAATTAATTTTTTTGATTCAAGGATTTTTATTCGATCTAGATTTTTTTTTACAAAACCGTTATTTGGTTGAATTTTAAGAGCTTGTAAATAGTATTCTTTTGCTTTTTTTATTTTATTTATTTGAAGATTGGCAAACCCTAATCTTAGATATGCTTCAATATTTTTTTTATCAATTTTAATAATACTTTCATTAAATTTTATCGCCTCAGTCCACTGACCATTCATAGCACAATTGATTGCCTGTTCTTCAATATTGGAAAAATCTTTCATATGATAGGACAAAGTATATTTTAAAATAACTAAAAGTCAAGTATAATGGAGGGTGAATATGTCAGGACACTCAAAATGGGCTAATATAAAACGAAAAAAAGGTGTAAATGACAAGATAAAAGCAAATGTCTTTGCTAAAACGTCTCACCTGATTACTATTGCCGTGATTGAGGGTGGGGGAATTACACAACCGGAAAATAATGTTAAGCTACGTTTGGCGATTGATAAGGCTAAATCGGCCAATATGCCAAAAGAGAATATTAATCGGGCGATAGAAAGGGGATTTGGACCGAATAAAATGATGTTAAAAGAAGTAGTCTATGAAGGTTTTGGCCCCTATGGTGTTTCTTTTCTAATTTTATCGACGACAGATAATTCTAACAGGACTTCATCAGAAATAAGAAATTTGCTTGATAAAAATTCCGGTAAATTAGGTACTCAGGGCTCTGTTTCATATCTATTTAAGAAATGTGCTTTTGTTAGTTTTCAAAAAACTGAAATTAAGGAAGATGTGGCTTTTAAATTAGGAGAGGAATTAGAGGCCTTTAATATTGATGAGGATGAGAGTCATATTTTTGTTTTCTTTCCTTTTAGCAATTTTGGCTTATTAAAAACCCATTTGGCAAATATAAAATACGATATGGCTGAGATTGATTATTTGCCTTTATCTCCAATTGCACTCGATTCAGAAAAAGAGGGCAGAGTATTAGCTATTATTGAAGCCTTAGAAGAGTTAGATGATGTCCAGCGGGTGTATACTAACATATGTTGAATTTAAAATCTTTAAGACAATTTTTTGAAAAAAAAGCAATAAAAATTGACAAGAGAATTCGTTTGGTAATTTCCGTTTTGGTTTTAGGCTTGTTGATGCTATTTTCAACATTTTTTAATTTCGATAAAGCTATTTTTTTTATACCGATTTTTATCATCAATACCTATTTGTTTAGTTATTTTTCTCTTTTGGAGGGGATTAAAAAATTTAGCTGGTTCGGTCTTTTTTTGATGCCGGTTTTAATTACTTTATTTTTTTACTTATTTTATTTCCTTTTTCCAGGGCGCTGGCTTACCAGAATACCGTTTATTTTTATTTATGAAGTTTCAATTTACGCAGTTTTGCTGTGCTCAAATATTTTTAATGTTGGAGTAGAGAAGAACCTCCAGCTTTATCGAGCGGCATTTTCAATCAATTTTTTTTATCAAGCCGTCGTTTCATTTCTATTTTATAACGTTCTTTTTTCCTTCAAATACAATTTTTTAATTAACATGATTGGGGCGGGTATAAGCGCTTTTTTATTAAGTCTACAGCTATTTTGGTCGATCAGGCTTGATCGTCATCTTAATAAAGTTGTTCTATTTTATTCTTTTTTTACGGCATTGATTATGATGGAGGCAGGTCTAATTGTGTCCTTTACCCCTGCCAGGACAGCAGTGTATGCGTTATTTTTGACAGCCACTTATTACAGCCTGACTGGAATTATTCATCATCACATTGACGAAAAATTATTTACAGAAACAATCCGTGAATATTTAGGTGTTTGGATCTTCGTATTAATTATTACTTTATTATCTTTAAGTTGGTGAAGCCCGAGTAGAGAATAGAGGAGAGGTATTTTTACGAACGTGAATAAATAACCTATAGTATTTATAATACACGGTCGTGAATAACTATAGGATATTAATTAAGTTCATAAAGTCTATAAAGTCTATAAAGTCTATAAAGTCTATAAAGTCTATAAAGTCTAT
>PEVZ01000008.1:3568-5740 GCA_002779665.1 Candidatus Roizmanbacteria bacterium CG06_land_8_20_14_3_00_34_14
ATTGTGGATAGAATCATAAATCTGAGGCTAAAATATCTAAATATATTGATATAACAAGCTGATTATGAACATAGATAGATGTCTACCATAGAAGAAAATAGCCTCGAAATTTAATATTTAGATTATTATTACGGTCTAAATCAAATACTATGCGTTTCTCTTACAGGCAGATGGGTGCTATTTATGATATTTTAGCCTCAAAAATATAAATTCGGAGCTATAATATGGGCTAAATATTACCAAACTAAATAGTTAATGAGAGAAGTGGTTGAAATAGTGATTAGTGGATAGTGATTAGTGATTAGTTGAATAGGTGGAAATATATTAATATCAACGAAATTAAGAGAAGATAGTATTCTTATTCTCCGGAAGATAATTACACTAATTATGCCAAACAAGCCAAATTGACACATTAATGAATATATATAGTCGGAGAAAAGAAGATATACAACGTCGTAAAATGGAGCTTTTACGACGTCAAGCACGGCTGGAAGAAGAGAAGTGACTGTTTGTAATGACGCTCTAAATTGTAATTAATTAATTTATTAATAATGTTATGAGTTATGAGTTATTGGTTACTTGGTCGCTTTTGTTCTCCGGTTTGTATAGGTCTTCTTTGGCTATTTTTAAGTTTAGTAATCCCCTATTAAATTTAACAATTTATATTGTTATGAAGACCTAAAAGTAATAATTAATAATTTATTGAGTGTGACTTCCCTATTCTTTTGAGTTCAGAGAAGTGTTTTAACTTCAAAAAATAGCCAATAACCAAATAACAAGAAACAAACAAGTTCCAATATTAAAAAAATCAATTGACCAAACTGGTTTTTGATATTGATTTATTTATAATTTGTTGCTGCTTGGAATACTTGATTTATTGTATCTTGGTGATTATTTGTATAAGTCTAATTCAATTAAATTTTAAAAGTCTTATCAAGATTGACGTGAAGAAATTAGAATTATTACTTAAAATACCCAATAATTTCATCTTTTAGCCTTGGATGGCAGGAGATAGTATTGTATGCTAACATAGGTGACTTGAGATCAAAGTTGATTGGTAAGCCTTTAAAATCCATTATTATTCCTCCAGATTCTTCGACAATTAATTTCACCGCGGATATGTCCCAAATAAATGTATGACCGTTAGAAACGATTTGAAAGGCGTTTTCTGCCAGTAAACAGTTATCAATGGCCATAGAGTTTAGATTTCGATATCCAGCCACGTTTGGGTATAAATTTTCATAGATTTTAAAGAGTTTACTATATACCTCAGGCCTTGAACTGATAAGCCCATTGAAAAGGCACTGCTTAAGTGGCTTATAGGTCATCTGCATTTGTCTTTTATTAACAAAAGCACCTTTCCCTTTAATTGCAGAATAAAATTTATTATTGGTTGGTTGATAGACTAAACCAGCGGTTAAAATACCTTGATAAAAATAGGCAATCGAAATACTGAAAAAATCAAACCCATTGGCGAAGTTTACCGTACCGTCAAGTGGATCAATGATGAACAAGTATTTACGTTTTGAATCAATGTGAAGTTTTTCTTCACCTATAAATCCAATTTCGGATTCTTTAATACCTTTTTTGACTAAAAGCTTGGTAATTGCTTCCTTAATACATTTTTGGCTTTCAACATCTGCTATAGTATAAAAATCCTTGTGGGATGTCTTATAGTTTAGAGCCAGGTTCTTCTTATAGTACTTTAAGAGGATAGTCCCAGCTTCAGTTGCGGCAGTTTCAAGAACTTTGATCATATGGAGAATTTTATCATAGTTATTGACAAAAAAATTTTCATTTATGATATGATTATTTTATGAAAAAAATCTTAGTAAAAAAACAAAAAAAAGATGAATTAATAACAAAAGAGTATCTTGACAAACGGCTAAGCGTGACTGAAAAAAATTTTGATAATAAAATAATTGGTCTTGATAATAAGATAAATAAAATTGATAAAAAGTTGGATAGGACAATTCATTATATTAATTTAAAATTCGATTCAATAGAAGATAAATTAACCAAGCTTGATACAATTGACAAACGATTAGAGACCATAACAACTACTTTAGCATGGTTAGCAGGAGAATATAAAAAATTTGACGAAGAGCACACTGTTTTATCAGAACAAAATAACCGAACCAACGATACGATTAATAATCATGAGGAAAGAAT
>PEVZ01000024.1:0-5244 GCA_002779665.1 Candidatus Roizmanbacteria bacterium CG06_land_8_20_14_3_00_34_14
ATAATTCTTATCCCGCTATCCGCTAATTGTCCTATTGTCTTTCCGGCTCTCTTTAATATCATCGCAATCTCATAATCATTTCCAACTAAATATCTACAGTTCATCACTCCCTCTTTTAAATCCTTATCTTTTATCCAGGTCAATGTCATACCCGGATCATAAAAATAGGGAATTTTGTTTTTGATCGCCTCACGTTGAAAATACAAAAAAGAATTTTGATGATTAGCCGAGATGACTAAAAGATCAGTTTCTTTATTTAACTTTTTAAAATCAATGTAGGGAATTTTTTCTGAAGCTCCATAATAAAATCCCCAAATCTGATTATTTTTCGTATCGGTGATGACCGATCCGGCCGATGTGTATAATTTTTTATCAATTATGACACCGTCCGCGTCTATCTTATTTTTTTTAAAAAAATTCAAGAAATCTTTCCCATCTTTTCCAATTGACCCCAACAAAAAGACGTTAGAACGTCCTAACGTTTCAACGTTTGCACGTTTGATATTGTATGCAATATTCGTCGCTGTTCCCCCAAGTTGTTTTTCCAATTTATCTACAACGAAAGAAACATTTATCTGATGAAGCTTCTCCGGATGAAAATAATTCTGGAATTCATGAGGAAAGTTCATAATCGTATCGTAGGCAATCGAACCTGTGATGTAGACGTTTTTATAGTTGTTCATTTATAAGCAATAATTGTATAAAAGGCGGTAAAAAGCGAGGCGAGAGTGATGACGACTGTTCCGCCAATTGCAAACCATTTCTGAAATTTATTATTAACATATTTACCCATAATTTCATGATTATTAGTAAACTTTATCAGGAAATAAAATATTGGGGGAAGAGCCATGGCATTTAATATCTGGACTGTGACAACAATTTTAAAAAGATCTATGACAGGTAACATCGCGATTAAAAAAGCAATTATTATTTGACCAATAAAAACCGAATAAAATGTCTTACTTTTATTGTATGGAGAATCGAGACTTCCTGTTAGACCAAAGAATTCGGAAAATGCATAAGTAGTTGTCAACCCAACAATAACAACCCCCATAAATCCGGCATTCATTATCCCAACGGCAAAAAGAATTGATGCCAACCTACCGGCAAAAGGCTCGATCGCCCAAGCAGCCTGCGCCCCGTCAATTAATTGAATTTTATTTGCAAAAAGAGTCCCTGCAGTCGCCACGATCATAAAGAATGAAAAAAAATCAGTCAAAAAAGCTCCCCAGTAAGTCTCGATTTGGGAAAATTTGAGTTTAGTTGTATCTATTTTTTTATCAAGACCAAAACTGCTGATAAAAAACTGACCCCAAGGGGTGATCGTCGTACCAAGGACTCCAAGTCCGATGATGATATAATTTTTTAGATAATCAGGAGTGAATTTAACTCCCTGTGGCCAAACTATATTTTTAAAAGCTAAGCCCCAATCAGGTTTTGATTTCAAAGCAGAAAAAACATAAGCCAAATAGAAAAGCGAGGCAAAGAGCATAATATTTTGAGTCAGTTTATAGTTGCCTTTTATAACAAATAAAAATATTAGCCCAATCATAAAAATAATTAATGGAAAAACCGGAAGATGTAGGATTGAGGCAGTAGTTTTGAAAGCGGCCATATTAACGACGATGACACCCATATTAGCAATAAATAGGGCACCAAAAATAAGTATCGATACGCCCACTCCATGATATTCCCTGATTAAATCCCCCAAACCTTTTCTTGAAACCAAACTGACTCTCATACCCATTTCCTGAGTAATTGCCAGAAGGATTGTCACCCAAAAAAGGACAAAAAGAATCGGGTAACCAAGCTTTGATCCGGCAATTGCATAGGTGGCGACTCCAGCCGCGTCATTATCAGCCATAGCCGTGATCGTCGCCGGTCCAAAAATACCCAAAAAAATCAAAAACTTGACCCGGTTTCTTTTGTAAAAACTAATTATTTTTTCCATATTACACCACATCGGCAAACATCCCTTCTAATTTTTTAAATATTTTGTGTGCAATTTAAAAATATATTTTCTTTACCGTTTAACTCCGGATGAAATCCGGCCCCAAGCTCGATCAATGGCAAAATTCTACCTGAAATGTTTACTGAACCAGAAGTGGGGGAGGAGACACCGTCCATCAGTTTAAGAAGGGTTGACTTGCCGGCTCCATTTTTACCGATGATGCCGACCGACTCGCCTTTTTTTATTTTAAAGGAAATATTTTTGAGAGCGTGGACGCGTTCCAAAGTTTTTTTTTGTTTAAAGATCGCCGCCACTAACTCTTTAATGGTTTTTTGATGTTGAAGAAAAAAGTATTTATCGACACTGGCAAATTCTATCTCACCCATAGTAGAATTTTATCACAGAAACCTACTCATTATAGTAAGATAATTTTTGTGGAGTAACCACTTTTTTTATTCTTTTAGTTAATACATCTTTTAATTCCTTACTATTTTTTCAAAACGTGATTTTAGAATATATATTCCCTTTTTTAAAGGGATAATTAATCCATTTTCTGACCAATATTTAATATTAAAGTTCAATGAATCTTCATCTTATTCCCACTGCCTCAAAGATACAGTAACAAATTGTTTAGAACGTCAAGATTAGCTTTTTTTCATGTGTTTCCAAATTGGTAGATTAATTCTACTAAATCGGAAACAGGCTGTAAATCATTAAAAAAAATTAAATCGTTTGCTTCCATATTTCTGATATTATAAAATGTAAGCATGAAAACAAAGCTTGCTGTGAAAATGGGGTCAAAACTTATTGAGATTCTTAAAAGAGAGTCAGCTTATGCTGATTTTGCTTTAAATTCTCTTAATCAAGAGACAACTGCCTATGAAAAAAAGTATCTAATAAGTGGGGATGTTTTTATTCACAAATTTGAAAATGGGGAAATGGGAGATGATAGAGAGCTATTTAATTGGTACGCATTAGTAAAATTTACTCAAGACTGGTATGACACGAAGAGAGAAATTGAAAAAACCCTCCGAGATTCTTAAACTTTATAGTGAAAAGCTTTCTCAAGGATTTGAAAGTAGGCTATCTCCTATTTCATTTGATATTAATTTCAGTTTTAGAAGTTTAAAGACTGCATTTCTCACAGGTTTTGTAGTTTTTCGTAATGGATGGCTATTGGAATTCGATGAAATCATCCAACAAAAAAACAATAATATCGTCAGACTAAAATATCGATATCATGTTATGGATAAAAATAAAGAATTAGTTTTTCGATATGATAATGTTGCTCATTTTCCTGAAATTAAAACCCATCCTCATCATAAACACCTGCCTAATAAAGTAATAG
This sequence comes from Candidatus Roizmanbacteria bacterium CG06_land_8_20_14_3_00_34_14, assembly GCA_002779665.1. Classification (GTDB taxonomy): domain Bacteria; phylum Patescibacteriota; class Microgenomatia; order UBA1406; family GWC2-37-13; genus GWC2-37-13. Next base: position 3,300 of record PEVZ01000024.1, read on the forward strand.
AATCAAATTTTCCAAACCTTCTGGATGTAATAGAAGAGGTTGAAATTATGATAATTACAAATCTCCGACCTTAATATAGCTATCAATGGTTATCAAATAAATTTAAGGGAATATTTGTATTGTGATAGATTATGCTATTGGTGGTCAAGACGAAAAAATTTGAAAATGATTACATTAGACTGGCCTTAACAAACCCCGACACATTTCGCAGTCTCTCAATTATAAAATCTAAATTAAATTTAAACTTCTTTGGGTGTTTGAAAAATAATCTCCACCAGTTGATCATATCCTGGCGGGCCTTAAAGTTACCCATCTTCAAAATTCATAATTTATGTAAGAGTTCAGAATCTTTGACAAAATTGTGTTTTTATTAGTAGTGGAACGATTCACCTCTATAATAAGTCACACCACTGCGTATTCTGTGTCAAAAGTTGTGAAATCTTACGAAATGACCAAGGTTCGGCATAGATAACTAAAAATATGCTACAATATGTTCATGGCAAACAAAGAACGTTTCCTAAAAATTTATGCCAATCTCCCTGTTAATCTCCGTAATGAAATTATTGCCGTCTTGCCAGATGTTGGTCCAATAACTTGGAACGTAGCATATCTTGAGATTTCCAATGATACTAAGTTAGGAAAAAAAATATTGGAAAAATTATCTAATTTTAAAATTATATGACCGATATAGAGAAAAATCTTATAGAGCTAGTTATTTCTCGTCTTCAAACGATGCCTGAAAATCTAGAGATTTCGATTGGCTCAGAAGGAACTTTTAAAAAAAAGGATTTAATTAAGCATGTCAAAAAATCCGACCCAATTGGAAAAAAGATTATTAAGGTGGAGCTCGATTATTTGCGTTCCTTAAAAAATATTACTCAATCTGTCCTTAATAATGCATAAACCTACAATTCTTGTCACGATACCAAGCCATGATGACACCACCCGTTACCTTTCTGCTTGGTCAAAACCAGTAATTGAATTGGCACAGAAAAAAAAAGATCAAATAGTAATCTTAAAAGGCAAGCAAGTAAATCTCAAAGAATTTAAAAACGCCACAGAAAAAAATCAACCTTCATTTATATTTTTCAATGGCCACGGTAACGAAACTACTGTCACTGGACAAGATAATCAACCGCTTGTTGATGCAGATAAAAACATTGATGTCTTAAAAAATAAAATTATTTATGCTCTTTCTTGTCAATCGGCTAAAAAACTGGGGCCAAAAAGCATCAAACATGGCACAAAAACTTATATTGGATACAACGAAGATTTTATCTTTATGTATGATTCAAATAAAAAGAAAGGCCCGGAAAAGGACGAAACAGCAGGATGTTTTCTTAAGGCAAGTAATCAAATTGCAATATCATTATTGGAAGAAAAGACAACTGGTCAAGCTTACGCCGATTCCCAGAATGCTTTTCAAAAAAAGATTCGTGACTTATTAACAAGTGAAAGTAAGAAAGAACAATCTTCAATGATCCGCTATTTGACTTGGGATATGAAGCATCAAGTTTGTCTTGGTGGTCAAGACGAAAAAATTTGAAAATGATTACATTAGACTGGCCTTAACAAACCCCGACACATTTCGCAGTCTCTCCAATATAAAATCTCAGTCGAATTTAAATTTCTTTGGGTGGTTGAAAAATAATCTCCACCAGTTGATCATATCCTGGCGGGCCTTAAAATTACCCATCGTCTTAGTTGTCGTCATATGATTATGTAAAACCTCAACATCATAAGCTATCCCGAAAGACCTGTCCTGAGCGAGCGTAGCGAGTCGAAGGAAAAAATCTACATCCTCCAAATATGCAAAAAAACTTTCATCAAATCCTCCCAGCTTTTTAAATACTTCCGTCCTCACGAGCAAACATGCCGCCGTTATACCATCTATGTTTAAATTCGAAGCACGAAACTCTAAATTCGAAACAATTTTAGAATTTTC
>PEVZ01000024.1:5278-12703 GCA_002779665.1 Candidatus Roizmanbacteria bacterium CG06_land_8_20_14_3_00_34_14
TCATTAGTATATATAATTTGTTTCGGGTTTCGGATTTCGGATTTCGGATTTTCTTTTACCAATTCTATTTTCCCCATTGGTAAAAGACGATATCCATAGTTTTCCACCTCTCCATCCGGATTCCTGAGAATAGGCGACACCGCATCAAGATTATTCTTCTCAGCAAACTGTATTAATTTTTCAATTGTTTTTTCTTCTTTATGAACTTTACGAACTTTATAAACTTTATGAACCTCCTCAAACTCAATATCATCATTCAATATCAACATCCATTTTGTCTTCACGTTTTCCACTCCCTTATTCACCCCTCCCGCAAAAACCAAGATTTTTCTTATTGACAAACTTAAATATAATAAACTATAATTCTTGTAGTGATATAAATATATCATCAAAAGAATTATGGATTTTCAAACTTTCAGATTAAAAGCCAAAGATTACCCTGTATTCAAATACATTGACTTGCTAAAATGGTTTCCCAACGATAATGAGCAGACAATTAAACAAAATCTTAAATCTTGGGTAAAAAAAGAGTCTCTGGAAAGAATCATAAAAGGCATCTACAAACTTAAGGAAACTGAAATAAAAGAAGAGTTTTTACTTGCTTCATATCTTAATCAGAACTCCTATATTAGTCTTGAATCAGCTTTATCTTTTTATGGAATGATTCCGGAATATTCTTATTCAATTACATCGGTCACTACAAAAAAAACAAAAAAATTTACTACAAATTATGGTGTTTTTTCTTACCGAAAAATTAAATCAGATTTATTTTTTGGATTTAAATTAATTACCGGTGATCATTATTTATATCAAATAGCTACACCAGAAAAGGCTCTTTTTGATTTTATTTATCTTAACCAAAGAGAAATAAATACTTCTGATTATTTCAAGGAAATGAGACTATTTTTATCTAAAGATATTTCTTGGAAGAAACTGGCACGACTGCTTTCGTATCTTAAGAAAAAAGTTATTATTTCCTACCTTAAATCATATGTCAATAGTCAATAAAAACCTCTGGGAACAAATTCTGACAGAAGGAGAAAGATTGGGAATTCCGAAAACTAAAAAAAGAGGAATTATTAGAGAATTTCTCCAAACTCAGATTCTTTATCATCTTTACAATATAAAAGATAGTCGGTATTTTATTTTTACCGGCGGAACCAGTTTACGGTTTTTGTATGATAATAAAAGATTGTCTGAAGATTTAGATTTTGACTTTTTCAAAAAAGATATTTCCATCAAATCTATTTTAGAAAAAATAATTGAAAAACAGACAGGTAATGAAAAAGGCCAGATTGATTTTAAATTTACGTCAAAAGAGAATGGAGTCACTGCTTATTTTAAATACAAAACGCTTCTTTTTGATCTTAAAATAAGTCAAATGATAGAAGAAAAACTTGTTATTAAATTCGATTTTAGTTATCCTGAAGATAAAATAAGCCCTGTTGAAAAAATTTTTTCAAAATTCGGTTTTTTACAAACAGCTCTCACTTATGATTCTTCTTCTCTTCTAAGTTTCAAAACCCGAGCTTTGTTTACAAGAAAAATGGAGAGAGGAAGAGATATCTACGATATTGCCAAGCTTCTCTCGCATAATATTAAACCAAATTTTGAAGTAAAATTTTTAAAAGATAAGAATATAAAAACTATGGATGATTATTTTTTATTACTTAGACGTTGGTATGAAAAAAATCATAACCTCTTAAAATATCTCAAAAAACAGGTTCAACCTTTTTTAATTGATGAACAAGAATTAAAATATATTGATTTAGTTTTTAAAAAAAATAAATTTCAAGACTAATATGATAGCGCTAAAGCTTACTTCACATTTTCTTTCTCTTATCATCCCTGTCTATAAACAGGAAAAAACCATTGTCAAAGATATCACTCAGATCAAGCAAGTCCTTGATTCTATCCGTTATGACCACGAGATTATCGTTGTCTTTGACGGCGCCTCTGACCAATCGTATGAAAAAGTCAGAGATGCAAAAATTGGTAAAGTTAAAACAATTTTTTATCAAAAAAACCAGGGGAAATCATACGCGATTCAACTGGGGATGAAAAAAGCAGTCGGAGATTATGTAATGTTTATTGACTCCGGTATGGAGATTGATCCCAATAGTATCTCAATGTTACTTGAGCATATGGAGTGGTACAACGCTGATATAATCGTCGGAAGCAAACGTCATCCCGCCTCTCAGGTGAATTATGTTGCCTCCCGGAAATTTTTAAGCGAGGGATATTATTTTATCGTAAAATTTTTATTTGGAATAAAAGTGAGAGATACTCAGGCGGGGATTAAGATCTTTAAGAAAAAAGTCTTGGAAAAAGTTTTGCCAAAAATGGTTGGGAAAAAATTCACAGGTGATTTGGAAATGCTCGTCATCGCCGATACTCTTGGATTTAAAAGAATCTACGAAGCTCCCATCAAACTTGATTATGCTCTCGGGAATTTTTCCTCGGCCGCGACCCTCACTTCTATCTTTAATATTATGAAAGACACCATAGCTATCTGGTATAGAAAAAATATTTTACAGTATTATAGTCATTAAAGCGATTTATATTTTATATATGACAATATATAAAAATATTGAGATATGTTTTTTATTGTAGTGGAACGATTCACCTGCCTGCTGGCAGGCAGGTCGTTCCATAATTGTTCTTTCAATTGATTATTATCAAATAATTCTCTGTGTTATAATGTAAATTATGAAAAAAGAAGCTAAATTATGGATAGATTTAGCAAAAGAAGACTTTGAGGACATGAATTATATGTGGAAGGAAAGAAGATATCGAGGAGCAGTTTTATTTGCTCAGCAAGCAGTTGAAAAAATTATTAAGGGTTACATTGTAGAAAATAAAGGTAAAACACCAAGACGAATTCATGCAATTGAAGAGCTATTAAAAGATACTGATTTAAATATCATAGAAATAGGAAGTCCTGATGTAAAGGAATTATCAAAGGCGTATACAAGAGTTCGATATACTGATTTAAGCATTCAATACTATCCAACAAAGGAAGCAGTTGAACCGCTATTAAAAATGGCTCGCAATTTATACCTATGGGTAGAAAAAAAATTAATAAGGAAATAAAACAATATATCTTGCGTTTAAAAAAAGCAATTGATCCAGAAAAAGTGATTCTCTTTGGTTCATTTGCACGAGGTGAAGCAACTAAATGGAGTGATATTGATCTTTTGGTAGTCGCTCATTTTTCTAAAATCAACTTTGATAAACGATTTGATGTTTTGTATGATCTCCATGATGGGCTTGTTAAAGACCATGATATTCATACTTATGGTATTACTCCTCGAGAATTTAATAGCGTAAAAGAATGGTCAATATTGAATGATGTAAAAAAAGAAGGAATAATTCTTTATCAAAAACATCGATGACTTATTCCAAAAATTCTATCTTTAATATTATAAAAGACACTATAGCCATCTGGTATAGAAAAAATATTTTTAAGATATTATAATAAATGAGAATTCTTATTTTGAATTGGCGATGCCCAAGTAATCCACTTTCCGGTGGAGCAGAAAAAGTAACTCTTGAGCACGCAAAAGCCTGGGTAAAAAAGGGGTTAGAGGTTACCTGGTTTGCCGGAGGATATAAGGGGAGTAAAAAAGTTGAAACTTTCGAAGGTGTAAAAGTGGTACGTTTCGGCTCTCCGATTTCAATTTATTTTCTTGCCCCATTTATCTATTGGTTAAAATTCAAAGGTAATTTTGATTTAGTCATTGATGAAATCCACGGTATTCCATTCCTTTCTCCTCTCTGGGCTTGGAAATCAAAAAAATTAGCCTATATCCACGAAATCGCTCAAGAAATTTGGGACGAGATGCTCCCTTTCCCCATAAATATTTTCGGAAAACTTTATGAAAAAATTTATTTTATATTCTATAAGAATATACCGTTCTTAACAGGTAGTAATTCTACAAAAGAAGATCTTGTCCATTATGGCATTTCCGATAAAAACATTACCGTCATCCCGCACGGGCTTTTTCTAAAACCAATAGATAAACCGGTAAAAAAAGAAAAAAACTTGACGTTATTGTTTGTAGGACGCATAGTGAAAATGAAAGGAATTGAAGATGCGTTAAAAATATTTGCTGAAATTAATAAAAAAATTCCGCAAAGTAAATTTTGGATTGTTGGTGGTGGTGAAAAAAGATATGTTGATCAAATTAAACGTTTAACTACCGATTTAAACATTGCAAAATCATGTATTTTTTATGGATTTATTGATGAAGACAAAAAAATTGAATTCTATCAAAAATCTCATTTTCTTCTTCATACATCGGTACGTGAAGGATTTGGACTAACTGTGATTGAAGCAAACTCTCAAGGCACTCCAGTACTTGCATATAATTCACCTGGATTAAAGGATATCGTTAGAAACGGAGTCAATGGATTTCTTTTTAGACCTGAAAAACAAAATTTATATATTGAAAAGATTATTTCCCTTGTCCGCAATAGCAATCAATATAAGGAGCTCCAGACTTTATCAATAAAATTCAGTAAGCAATTTAATTGGAAAAATATCACTTCAATAAGCTATAATTTGGTTAAAGGTTTATAAATTAATAAACTTTGAAAGTTTAAATATGCATTCATATAAAATACTATCAATTGACGAATCTGGAAAAGCTTCTTATAATCACCCATCTCCCTTATTTATTGTATCTGGAATCATTATGCCGGAAAATTTCAAGCATAAAATTGATTCTCAAATACGTAAATTAAAACTAAAATATTTTAAGAATGAAGAAATAATTTTCCACAGTCGAGAAATGTCACGAAAAAAAGCGCAATTTTCCCTATTGAACAATGAAATAATCGAAAAAAATTTTTATGGTGATTTCACTTCAATAATAAATAATCCTGTTATTGATGTAATATTTATTATTAATAATAAAGAAAAAGCAAAAAGGGCTGGATGGACTCCACAAACAATATTAAAAAGATCTTACATAAAACTTTTACAATTATTTATTGAAAACCTTATTTCAAGTACATCAAAAGGAAAAATTATTGTTGAGTCAGACCCAACACAAGATCATTATTTGATTCAAGCTCATAATCATTTACAGTCTCAGGGATATGTTATGAAAAAGATTTTACCTCAAATCTATCGACATTCAGTTACTTCTCTGAGTCTCGTTAATAAGGAAAATCTTGATGTAGATGTGCAAATTGCCGATGCTTTAGCCTCTGTTGCAGGTTTAAAATATCGTCGCGAAGTTATAGGAATTGATGGAAAAATTAGCCAAGTTGATAAGGTTAAATTGAAACTAATTAATCGGAAGCTGGTGATAAATAAAAAATCAAGTAGGTTTGAAATATTGTTATAAACGCAAAAAGCTGGTCATGGCTATCCGCACATTTACCAGCTTCACGCAAACAAATTATACGAATGCTAACAACGATTGTCAATACCCAAAAATCATCACGTCAAATGAACTTACCCTTAGTCTCCGTCATCATCCCCACCCGCAACAGCGCCCAGTTCCTCGACGCCTGTCTTTCTTCAATCAAAAATCAGACATATAAAAATATTGAGATTATTGTGGTAGATAATAACTCCACTGATAAAACAAAAATTATTGCAAAAAAATATGTAAATAAACTTTTTAAGTTACAAAATAACAGGATTTTTGCAAACCGTTTTTCAGCTACATACCAGCGAAATTTGGGAATTAAAAAATCTACGGGAAAAATTGTTTACTATTTCGATGCTGACATGGTTATGCAAAACGATGTAATTAAAGAATGTGTTGATCTTATACAAAACCACAAAGTTGACGGAGTAATTATTCCTGAAGATTCTTTTGGAACAACCTTTTGGGCTAAATGTAAGCAATTAGAAAGAAGATGCTATTGGGGTGATAATAATATAGAGGCACCCAGATGTTTTAATAAAAGTATATGGACAAAAGTCGGGGGTTTAGATGAAAATATTGCTGGCGGTGGTGATGATTGGGATCTACATGAAAAATTAAAAGATCACAATTCTAAAGTAGCGAGAACAGATTCTGTTGTCTTACATAATGAAGGTAATTTAACACTTGCAAAGCTTGTTAAAAAAAGATTTTTGTATGGCAAAGATACTTTGAAATATATTAAAAAACGTAAAAATACTGCTATTTTTCAATATTTTCCTATCAGGATTGGTTTTTTAACACATTGGTATCTTTTTGCAATACACCCACTAATTGGGTTAGGAACAATTTACATGAGACTTGTAGAATATATAGCAGGAGCATGTGGAATAATTTATAATAAGTTTAATAAAAATGGATAAATATTTTTGGAAAGATAAAATAGTTGCAGTGACAGGAGGTTCTGGATTTATCGGGTCTCATTTTGTTGAAGAATTGGCAAATGCCGGTTCGAAAGTTAAATGTTTATATTCAAATAATAATTCAAATTTAAAATATTTAAAAAATATAAGAAAAAAAATTGAATTTATTGAAATAGACCTTTTAAATCAAAAAGAATTATTAAACGTTTGTAAAAACGTTAATACTTTAATTAATTGTGCAGCTAAGGATGGTAATTCCGAATACAAAATTAAAAATGCTGCTACGATATTAGATACAAATATCCGGATTGTTTCAAATATTTTGAATACCTCATTAAAAAATAATATAATAAATACCGTATTAGTAAGCTCAGCCGAAATATATCCGTTAACTTCCGTAAGCCCAATAAAAGAAAGTGATGATTATACAACTAAATTTGACAATTTAGAAAATGGTTATGTTTTATCAAAGCGTTACTCAGAAATAATGGGAAAAATGTATAGTAAACAGTACAAAATTAATATATTTTTTCCAAGACCAACAAATACATACGGTGAAAGAGATAAGTTTGATAATAACAATCGAGTGATACCAATGTTAATAAAAAAAATTATAAATAAAGAAGAAATCGAAATTTGGGGTGATGGAAAACAAGAAAGATCCTTCATATACGTAAAAGATCTTGTATGGGGTGTATTAAACATGATTGAAAAAAATAAATACAAATTTCTTAACATTTCTACTAACCAAAGTATTACTATTAATAAACTGGCTTTATTAATTTCCGAAATAGTAGGAAATAAAGCTAAAGTACATTACAAATTGAATAAAACAGCTGGACTAAAAAAAGATCATTAGATATAGATAATTTTAAATCTATTATTAATTTCGATTTAAAAGATATAGAATATGGTTTATCAAAAACTATTGAATGGTATAAAAAAAATATTAGTTAAATCAATTCATATATGATTAAATTAATTAAATCCACATTTTACGAGGAGAAAAAAACTAAGAGTGCTTTAACAAATTTTATCAATAAGGCAAAAATATTAAGTTTTGGACCTGAATGTATGAAGTTTGAAGAAAAATTTTCTCAATATCAAAAACGAAAATACAC
>PEVZ01000061.1 GCA_002779665.1 Candidatus Roizmanbacteria bacterium CG06_land_8_20_14_3_00_34_14
CTTCAGATATTTTGAAGTTATAAATATAAATTTTTAATCAAATCAAATGGCTTTTTTGTGGTCAAATTTTCTCACTTGCTTTGAAAGAGAAAGGACGAAATACCTTTTTCACTCAAAGTATGGTCAGTCAAAAACTTTTAAAAGAGTTACAAAACATAATTCAGGAGGACTACGATCTAAACCTAACTGAAAAAGAGATTTCAGATGTAGGTAATCTTCTTGTGGATTCTTTCAAAATACTTCTTGGTTCTGATAATAAAAAGTTAATAATTTTACCTAATAAAAAGCTGTGATTTATATGCTTTTGGTGGTCGGGCTTTAGCCCGAACACCAATTGTTTGCTGAACTTGATTATATACATATAAGTCACCGTCATAATTTATAAAAATATGCTTGAATATTTAAAACGTAAACCGCATCCAAAAGATTGTTGTTTTCAAATTAAAACAACTAATAGATTTTATGAGGATAAAGAATTTAGAGAAAGGTTTGAAAGAGTTTTTACCAGTCATAATGAGTTCCATTTTCCTGTTTCTGAAATTGTTTCATACGATAAAACTGATCTTATATATGTATCAATCTATCAATAGATTGATACATTCGTAAAAAAAGATGAATACAAACTAACTAATATATTATTAGTGGACGCGACCTAAATTAAAAATGGCTTGAATTTGTCAGAAAAACGGCTGGCGGAGAGGGGGGGATTCGAACCCCCGGTCCCTGTAAAGGGACGGCAGTTTAGTAAACTGCTGCACTAAACCACTATGCGACCTCTCCAATAATTTAAATGAATTATACTGGCAAAGAAGATTGTCTTCAAATGGTGGTAGGACGAATTCCGGCTTCGCTAAAGCTACGTCGACTTGAAAGCGGACATTGTCTCGCCGAAGTCTCGACGAATTCCGACTTCGCTAAAGCTACGTCGAGACGAAGGCGGAGGTAGTGGGGATCGAACCCACGAGTCCTTTCGGACGCAGGTTTAGCAAACCTGTGCCATACCACTAGGCGATACCTCCTTTTTTTTAATATTTTACATCAAACGAATTTATTATGCTATTGACAGCTATGGATTAATAATATAACATACACATACATATGTTAACTAAACGTACAAACATCTTATTTGAAGAGGAAGTATTTAGATATCTGGTTGCTTTGGCAAATAAAAATGGCACTTCCGTTGGGGATTTGGTTAGAAAAGCCGTGATTAAAGTTTATCAAAAACCCGATCTTACCCAAAAAAGAATGAAAGTACATAAAGAAATAATTAAATTAAAGAAAGGTTTTGGGAGAATAAGCCTTAAAGAAATTAAGGAGATGATAAATTATGGCCGAAAATATTAATAATGTCTTTGTGATTGATGCTTCTTTTGTCCTTGCTTATTTACTGGATGAGGATAATACAACGATTGATTCTATATTTGAGAAACAAGTTAAAGGAGAAATATATTTTATTTCACCTTCACTTTTAAAATATGAAGTAGGAAACACTTTAAGAACAAAATTAATGCGAAAGAAAATAAAGAAAGAAGAGGCTCAAAGACTGTATCGATCTTTTTTAGCTATCAATATCAAGGAGGAGCTTCTAGATTTTCACGATGTCTTAGACTTAGCTTTAGAAAAAAACCTATCTTTTTACGATGCCTCTTATCTATATTTGGCCAAAAGCAAAGAAATTAAACTTTTAACTTTGGATCATTCATTAAAATAAATTTTTTGTGGACGAGGAGGGAGTTGAACCCTCACCTCTTGCGAGACACGGTTCTGAACCGTGCGCGTATGCCAGTTCCGCCACTCGTCCTCTACTCCCGCCTAAAAACCTGCGGGATTAACTCGGAGATAAGACTCACTTCGTTCGTCAACTCCGGGTTGAACATTCCAACACTCTGACAAAAATATCAAGTAATTATACTATTTTCATTCGATTTTATTTTGTTTGGTACACCCTATCAAAAATATGATAAATTATAAATATGGATGATATTAAGGAAATGGAAAATAAAATCGCTTATAACAAATTTAATATCATTGATATGCCCAAACTTCAAAGTCCTTTTAAGCGGGTAACTAATGAACAAGGAAGATACGTTGTAACACCTGAAATAGACCCTGACTATGCTTGGGTATTTACTGATCCCGAAGTACAGGCAGTTGAAAAATTAGACGGTACAAATGTATCAATTCTGATCAATGATGCAAAAGTTAAACGAATTTTTAATCGTACTGCGGAATTAGATTTTTTCTGTGGATCGCCTATTATAGAATGCTTACTCCATTCAGCAGAAAAAAATTACTTACCTAAGGAAGACGGTCAATGGTTTGGTGAAGCAATAGGAGAAAAAATACAATCAAATCCATTAAAGATAAAACAAAGATTATGGATACCATTTACAAGAGCAATTCATACGTTATCTTATCATTCGTGGCATAAATACCCGAAAACATTTGATAATATTTCAAGTTGGTTTAAAAATTATTTATTTTCATTAGCTCATAAAAAATATGCTGAAAAAGATACAAAGATAATGGCTGAGGGAATAGTTTTTACAAGTCCAAACCAACCTTTTAAAATGTGTAAGTTAAGAAGAAATATGTTTGACTGGTATACTTGAAAATATGTACGTCGATTTTAAAAAGTTTTTTACCGTTGACACGATTACTCAAACTGTCTAATATTGACAGTATATGGAATCGTATAATTTAAGCCTTTTAACTAAAAGGTTGTTTGAATCTGAATTTAATCTAATATCTTCAAAAACACTGAGAGAAATATTAGGAGTAAAGAATGAAAGGACGTATTATAGAATTGTAAATGATTTCATTAGTAATGAAATTTTAGTTCGAATAGAAAAAGATAAATATTATATTACAAACAGGGCAATAGATACTTTTGAAATAGCCAACTTCTTATATCAGCCATCTTATATTTCCTTAGAAACAGCTTTAAACTATTGGGGTATTTTATCGCAGTTTCCTTTTGAAATAACCAGTGTTACCGTTAAAAAAAGCATAATTAAAAATTATAATGAAAAAAAATATAGTTATGGTCACGTAGCTTCTAAATATTTTGGGATGTTTACTAAAAAAAATAATATATTAATCGCCTTACCAGAAAAAGCACTTTTTGATCAATTATATTTTGCTTCCAAAGGAATTAAATTAATTGATTTTGATGAATATGATTTAAGTCATATTAATCGAAAAACATTTTTTGAGATATGTCACCGATTAAATGCTAATAAAGAAATTATAAATTTATCTAAAAAATATATTAAATAAATATATGTTGACAACTAATCAAATAAAAGATTTTTCTAAATTATTAAAGATAAATACCAGCGTTGTGGCTCGAGAGTATATCCAAACATTATTTTTAAAAGAATTATATGAAGAAAGCTATTCTAAGAACATATTTTTTAAAGGTGGAACGGCTATTAGGTTAATTTTTAATGGGACTCGTTTTTCTGAAGATTTGGACTTTACTGTAGTTGGCAATTTAAGAAATTTTGAAATATTTATCATTAATTTTTACAAAAGATTAACAAAACAATATAACTTTAGTTTTAAAAGAAGAAAAACTATCACGGGTATCAAATATTTATTGACTGCAAATTTAAAATCAATTGATTATAAAATATTTGTCAATCTTGATTTTTCGTTTAGAGAAAAAGTATTAAGACCAATTCGTTCGGTAATAACTACGATCTATCCTTTAATATTCACTTCCTTTGTTAATCATTTATCACTCGAAGAAATTGAAGCTGAAAAGATCAGAGCTTTGCTGACACGAGATAAAGGTAGAGATATTTACGACTTGTGGTTTTTGTTGAGTAAAAATATTGTAATTGATAAACATTTGGTTGAGGAAAAACTTAAATATTATAAAATAGATAAATTTGAACCAATTAAATTAATTGAGAAAATAAATAAATTTAGTCGAGAAAAATTTGTTCTTGATTTACGTCCATTTGTACCTATAAATGAACGTGAAAAACTATCTACATTTTTCGAATATACAATTACTTTTCTGAAAAATAATTTGACAAGTGGAAAGGAAGACTATTATACTTAAAAATATGTACATTAATTTTAAAAAGATTTTTAGCATTTTATTAATTCTTGTTATTGGAGCTGGGAT
>PEVZ01000013.1:0-1270 GCA_002779665.1 Candidatus Roizmanbacteria bacterium CG06_land_8_20_14_3_00_34_14
ACGGGGATGACGACCAAATAACAATTTAATAATATAACAATTTCTAATTTAAAATCAATTTCTCCAAAATTAGTTTTAATATTTTTGAGCTTTTTTCCAAATCACCTTTAATTTCCAAAATAACCCTACCTCTAATTCTCGTTTGAATTATTTGAATGTTTAGTTCGGGAAATTTTTCTTTAATTTTTTGAGTTAATTTTTCAACACTCTCTTTGTTAATATATTTACCGATGCTTTTCACTTGATATAAATAGTTCCGAACCGTGTTTTCTGTTTGTTTAACCGTATAGTTTTGTTCTAATATTTTTTCATAAAGATCAATCATCTGTTTTTTATCGTTGAGGCGTGAAAGAAGATAAATATGACTGGAACTGACGGATTTAGAATAGTATCCATCCATAACAACATCCGGTATTTTTTTTAACCTAAGCAAATGACAAATATAAGAAGGTTTAAATCCAATTTTTTTAGCAAGATCAACAATCCTGAGATTTTTTTCTTTAATAATGTATTCAAGCAACCTTGACTTTTGAAAAATATCCTTATCTTCTTTTATTTGATTTAGTAACGAAGTAATATCCTGAATCATTCAATAATTTTACACCACCCTGACATAAGAATCGCCTAGTTTTTTATAAAATTCTACTTTTCCTTTAATTTTGGCTGATATTGTGAAATCTCTTCCTAAAATTGTTCCGACTCCTGGATGAACTTTTGTACCCCTTTGACGAATGATGATATTGCCAGGGTTTACTTCTTGACTACCAAACATCTTGACTCCCATCCTTTTGCTTCGGGAGTCACGATTTCCTTTAACTGTTTTTTGTGCCTTAGTATGAGCCATAATTAGTTATAAATTGTTATAAATAGTCAAAGATAGTTATAAATGGTCTGTGCTATTTAAAACTATTTTCAACCAATTTTAACTATTTTCAACTTAGTCAACTTAGATCGAAATCCTCTTGCCTTTCTCTCTCTTGATTTCGCCTTAAATCTTGCAATTCTAATTTTTTCTCCTAAAACATTATCAACTACCTCTGCAGTAACTTTATCTTTTAAAAAAGGAGCTCCTAATCCAAAAGTTTTTCCTTCATCATCAAACTTTAAAAGAGTTTCCAGCTCAACTTTCTTGCCCTTTTCAGAGTCTATTAAGTCAACTGTTATCTCCATTCCATCTTTTACGAGATACTGTTTTCCGCCTGTTTTGACTACTCTATACATGACCATAGATATAAATTATACATTAAAATATTTATGGAACAAGGGCAAA
>PEVZ01000013.1:1295-4008 GCA_002779665.1 Candidatus Roizmanbacteria bacterium CG06_land_8_20_14_3_00_34_14
AGGGCAAAACCTATCAATAATGCAATTACCGATGATCCTCCGTAGGAAATAAAAGGCAGAGTAATTCCTGCAACAGGCATAATTCCCATATTCATACCAAGATTGATAATTGTTTGAGAAATAAAATAGGTTAGCATTCCTAAACAATAAAGAAATTTTTTTTGATCATCTCGCGGTTTTTGGTAGTAAAAATAAATTGTTCTTTTAACTAAATAAATTGTAATTGTGGTAAAAAAAATTAAAACAAAAAAACCACCAAAAAAACCAAACTGTTCGATGAGTGACGCAAAGGCAAAGTCGGTGGTATTTTCCGGCAAAAAAAATAGTTTAGACTGGGTTCCTAGACCTAAACCTCGGCCAAAAAACATACCCGATCCAATTGTTATTACTGATTGAATCATATTATAAGCAGCACCTTGAACATCTAAATGTGGATTAATAAAACTTAAAATTCTTGCTCTTTGATAATCTTTCATTATCAACCAACCAACGGGAGTAAAAATAATTATTAATCCTATCAGATAACCAAGATATTTTTTTGAAAAACTTGAAAATATTAAAAGAACAAAAAATATAAAAAAATAAACCATGGCATTTCCTAAATCCGGCTGTTTAAAAATGATGATAAATGGAATTAAAAAATACAAAAAAATCTTTACAAAATTAAAAAAAGTATTACTTAATATGTTTTTAACTGTCAGAATTTCTGCTAAAAATAATATAAAAAAAACTTTAAAAAATTCCGAACCTTGAAAGTTAAAAAGAAAGAAGTTTAGCCAACGTTTTGATCCTTTAACTTCAAAACCAACGATAAATGTAATTATTAAAATAACAATAAAAAACCAATAAAAAAACTTGCTATTTATTCTAAAAAAGTGTGAACCAATTGACTTTAAAATAAAAAAAACAAAGAAGCCAATAATTAAAAAAATAAGCTGACGAACAAAAAGATCCTGACTTAAACCAAATAAATTAAAAAGTCCAAAAACTGAAAGAAAAATCAAGGAAAAAATATTCATTGTTATTGAACCTCAACTTTATCTCCAAACCTGATATTTTTTGCTAATACCCTTTTACCGATTGATTCGGTTTCACTTTCAAATTCCTTGGGAATTGTTAAATTAATTTTTTCATCTGTCTTTAAACCCTTTAATTTTCTTTGCGATTGAATCTCACGAATTAATTCTCTCAATCTTCCCTCTTTTTGTAATTGCTTTTCAGTTACCTTTACTTCTTTTTTCGGATAATGGAAATCATTGTTTATGGTTATATTTTTAATATTTAATTCCTTCAAAACAACGTCCCAGACCTCATCAGATACCGTCAGGTTAGCTGCTATCTCACTTTTTACACTTAAATTTGACAGAGGAATTCTTACCTTAACTCCAGTCAATTTTCTCTCCGCCTGACCAGCTTCAACAATCTTTCGAGCAGTATTCATTTCGCCTTCTAATTTTTCATTCTTCATTTTTAATTTTTCATTTATTAAGGGCCAGTTCTCAAGATTAACACTTTCTTTACCTGTCAAATTCGTATAAATCTCTTCAGCAACAAAAGGAATAAAAGGAGAAATAATGATCGACAGATTAACTAAGATATAGTAAAGTGTTTCATAAAAATTATTTTTATCTTCAACGTTCTCCGAATTAACCCAAACCCGATCGCGGCTTCTCCGAATAAACCAAGTTGATAAGTCGGAGACAAACTTCTCGATTTCCAACGCTGCGTCCTTTGCGCTAAATTCTTTAAGATTTTTTTCTACAGACAAAGCTGTTGAGGCAAATCTAGATAAAATCCATTTGTCTAAAACATTTTTTGAATTCTGTAGGGAACAAAAATTTTTTTTCCCTACAATAAATTTATCTAAATTCGCGTATTCAACAAAAAACTTATATGTATTCCAAAGCATTAAATAAAACTGCCTTCTCACTTCATCAGCTTTTTTATAACCGAATAACATATTGTCAGCCGGATTATGACGCGTAAACATCCACCTCATTACATCAACTCCGATTTTATCGGCTCCCTCGCTAAATTCAATCGCATTACCCCAGCTTTTGTGCATTGGTCGACCATCCTCACCCAGTTGTGTTCCAAAGCCTAAGACTCTCTTAAATGGAGGCTCGTTCTCAAGGACGGTTGACTCGGCGATCATTGCGTAAAACCAGTTTTTAAATTGACCGGGGAAAGATTCTGTAATAAGGTCGACTGGAAACCATTTTTTCCACTCTTCTTTATTTTCTATATATAATGGCTGACTATGATTATCTTTTGAGATTGTTGAATAAGGGACAATACCGGCGTCAAGCCAAGGATTTCCCACATCATTTGTTCTCGATATACTCTCACCGCATTTCTGGCACTTTATTTTTACCTCATCAATAAAAGGTTTATGAGGACTATGCCCTTCAAATTCTTCCCAACCCGAAACAGTTCTTTTTTTTAGCTCTTCTTTTGATCCGATCACCTCAAAGTTATGGCACTTGCTACATTCATAGATCGGTAACGCCAAACCCCAATAGCGGTTCTTTTTGGAAATCAACCAATCATGCATATTTTTCAACCAGTCAAGCTCCCGGTCTAGTCCAAATTCCGGCATCCACTTTATCTTTTTCGCTACTTTAATCATTCTTTCTCTTAATGTTTTTGTATTCAACTTTTGACTTTTGACTTTTGACTTTTGACTTCGCAATGGACTCCTGTCCATTGCGAT
>PEVZ01000013.1:4029-15274 GCA_002779665.1 Candidatus Roizmanbacteria bacterium CG06_land_8_20_14_3_00_34_14
TTTTAGCATTTTTTCCTGACAAAAATCCAAGTCCACTCATATAATCTGCATTGTCCTCAATAACTGGAATCATCGGCAGTCCAAGTTTTTTCCCCATTTTGAAATCTTCTACTCCGGCCGAAACGGCTGTGTGGACCATACCGGTTCCTTCAGTTGTTGTGATTGGTAATATATTTTTATCAGTCGCAAAGACTATATGAAATTTTTCTGAATTTTTATCGGCTACCTCTTTGACTTTTGGCAGATTATCAAATGGAGCTGTATATTTTAAACCGACTAAATCTGAGCCCTTGACCGTCTTGAGTATTTTATAATTTTCCTTAAAAACAGATTTTACTAATTCCTTTGCGACCCAGAATTTCTGCTTTGTATTACCCTGAACTAACGAATAATCAAACGTTGCCTCAATTGCCACAGCGATATTGGCTGGTATTGTCCAAGGGGTCGTCGTCCAGACTAATAGATTCTCGTTTTCTCTTCCAATAATTGGTAGTTTAAAATAAACAGATTGGTGAACAAGTTCTTTATAGTCTTCTGTAAGCATTTCATGTTGGGAAATGGCCGTCTCACATCTCGGGCACCAAGGTACTGACTCGTGACCTTTGTAAATCCAGCCGTATTCATAACATTTTTTTAAAAATTTCCAAATCATATAATTATTTTCGTCACTCATCGTGAAGTAAGAATGGTCCCAATCGGCAAAATATCCGAGTCTTTTAGATTGTTCCGTTTGAATTTTTGAAAACTTTAAAACTCTATCTTTACATAACTGGACAAACTTAGCGATGGATGCTTTAGTGTCGCCGGGAATAAGATTTTCAATATCTTTTTTGCTGTGGAGACCTAACTCCTTTTCTACCTCAACTTCGACCCAAAGGCCTTGGCAATCAAAACCATTTTGAAATCTTTGTTTATATCCAAGCAAGTTATAAAAGCGTGGCCATAAGTCTTTGTAAGTCCTACCCCAAGCATGATGAACACCCATCGGATTATTCGCAGTAATCGGACCATCTAAAAAAGAAAAATATTTTTTTGAATTCTTGTTTTTTTCCCGATACTTTTTATTGATCCCCTTTTCATACCAATGTTTCAGCCACTTTTTCTCCATCTCCGGAAAATTTTCAGATGCATTTACCCTGTTAAATTCTCGTAGAGAAGATTTAACAGGGTGAACAGGTTTAAACATATTTGAGTATTATACTATAATTTACAGTTACTGATTTTAATTAATTTTACATTCTTTGCAACGGCCGCGAAAAGAATGTAACGACATTTACTCCCATTTTTGACTATATAAGATTGTATGAGATTGTATTAGATTAGGAAACGGTTAATCAGGAACAGCCTCACTTTTTCCTTAGGAAAGCAGGGATGTCAAATTCTGAAGAGTCGTCATCGATAAATTCATCTTCACTTTCAATTTCAGATTCTTGATTTACTTCCTTTCCCTCAACAGCCTTGGAGAAAGAGGGTTCTTTTTCAATTTCCTCATTTTTTTTAAATCGGAAGAGTTTTAACCGGCTATCGTCAAATTTAGTAGCAATGATAGTGACTTTGATACTATCCATCATTTTATCATCAATCACGGCTCCAAAGATAATATCCGCATCTGGATCGACGGATTTAGCTATCACTGAGGCTGCTTCGTCAACTTCAGTCATCGTTAAATCAGGTCCACCAACGACGTTAAATAGAACTCCTTTGGCGCCTTCAATTGATATATCTAATAAAGGAGAAGAAATAGCTTGTTTTATAGCGGAAATAGCTCGTTTATCTCCACTCCCTATTCCCACCCCCATCAAAGCCGTCCCCGATCCCTGCATAATTGTCCGAATATCTGCAAAATCAACATTGATTAAACCAGGAGTAGTAATTAGCTCGGCAATTCCCTTGACACCCTGATGAAGGACCGCGTCAACTTTTTTAAAGGCTTCAAGAATTGGAGTTTTTTTATCAATAATATTAAGAATTCTCTGATTAGGAACGACAATTAAAGTGTCAACTTTTTCTTTAAGTTGCATTATTCCCTCATCAGCTGAAAATTTTCGTTTACTTCCTTCAAAATCAAAAGGTTTAGTGACGACGGCAATTGTTAACGCCCCACTCTCCTTAGCTATCTCGGCAATTACCGGAGAAGCCCCTGTCCCTGTTCCCCCTCCTTCTCCGCAGGCAAGGAAAATCATATCTGCCCCACTTAATTCTTCTTTTATCCTTTCTTTTGACTCCTCGGCCGCCTGTCGACCAACCTCAGGGTCGCCACCACTCCCTAATCCTTTAGTTAAATTTTCACCAATTTGAATTTTTATGGTCGCTTTATTATTAAGAAGTGCTTGAGCATCGGTATTGAGGGCGATAAATTCAACTCCGTTTATTCCTCCCTCAGCCACCATAAAAGATAAGGCGTTCCCACCTCCGCCTCCGATTCCAATTACTTTTATTCTGGCTGCCTGCCCCGCTCGCGGTTTAATTAACATAATAGATTTAATCAGATAAAATCAGATATAATTGGATGAAATCAGTTTTGTCTAATTCTATCTGATTGTATCCGACTCTGTCCGATTCTATCTGATTACGGAATAAACTGTTTGAAAAAAATTTTCAAATTTCCAATTGAATTCCCTAATTTAAAATCCTTCAAAATTTTACCAAAATTCTTAAAGTTATCCTTGTCAACAATAATATTATTTTTTCCATACAAAAGCAAACCGACCGTTGTTGAATATTGAGGGTCAATGACTTCATCAACTAATCCTGATACTTTCTCAGGGTAACCAATTCTAATTGGTAGGCCAACAACTCTTTTTCCGGTTTCAAGCATCCCGATTGTCAAGGCACCTCCACCGGTAATTACTAAGCCTGAAGGTATTTGTTGTCCAAATCCGCTTTTTTCAATTTCTTCAAAAATCAGTTTGAAAATTTCTTCAAGTCGAGGAGCGACGATCCCATCAACTAAAGTTTTTAAAGAAACATCAGTCAGGTCCTCCGGTAAATCAAGTTCCTTTAAATTAATCTGGGGGGCTTTTTTCTTTTCGTTCGAATTTGAAATATTTTTTCCTAAATTTTTGCTTAAAAATATCTTTATTTTTTCGGCGGAATCAAGTGAGACTCTTAGACCGACGGCGATATCATTGGAAATGTGACGAGCTCCAAGAGGGATTGATGAAGAATATGATAAAGCGCCATCAGCATATATTGAAAAATCAATTTTCCCCCCACCTATATCGACCAAGACTATGCCTAATTCTTTCTCGGTATTAGAAAGGACGGCTTCCGCCGAAGCTAAACCGGAAAAAACAAACCCTTCATTCTCAATACCTAAATCGCTTAAAATTCTTTCCTGATTTTTTAAATTGGTTGTTGACGCCGTAATAATATGAGTTTCGACTTCAAGTCGTACTCCGCTCATACCGACCGGATTTTTTATACCTGATTGACCGTCGACGATATAATCACGAGGGATGACTTCGATGATTCTTCTCGTTGATGAAAGTGAAATTGCTTTGGCAGCTTCTATAACCCTGGTCACGTCCTCTTCACTTATTTCGCCCTGCGGGTTTGAGACAGCTACAATTCCATGAGAGTTTAGAGAAGAAATATGAGGACCACCGACAGCCACGAAGGCTCTGTCAATTTTATGTCCGGCCATTCTTTCTGCCTTCTCAACACTTTCTTCTACCGCTTTTGTTGCCTCTTTTATATCAACGACTAATCCTTTTCGGACGCCTCGGGCTGGGGTAGTATTAAAACCGATTATTTTTAGCTCTTCTGTCTCAGTTGAATCCATTCCAACTACCGTCGCAATCTTTGAGCTTCCTATATCTATTCCGCAAATTAAAGTATCAACCATAATTGTTATAAATTGTTATAAATAGTCAAAGATAGTTATAAATAGTTTGTAGCCATTTAAAACTATTTTCAACCATTTCCAACTATTTAAAACTGTATTATTGGCTTGTTGAACCTCAGATCAATCTTTTTATAATTTCTTCCTTCTATTTTAAACTGTTTAATAATTAGTTCTAATTGATAATCCTGAATATCCTTATCCTTATTATCACTAAAGATTACTTGTTTACCATCAATTAAATTAAATACTAACATATCTTGTCCTTTGATATCAATAGTTAATACCGTTATGTTTATCCCGTTTAACTTATTTATAAAAAATAACACATTTCTGATATCCTTGTAGTCAATCCATTCCCCGGTCTGAAAAGAATTATTATTTAATTTTTGGTAATAATTAATTACCGGTAAATATTGAATAATATTTTTGCTTTTTTGTAAAATTCTTCCATCGCAGGATAGATTGAAGAAACCGTTATTGACAATTAATGAAGCACAGGGTTCGTATAATGAAACTGTTATTTTTAGGTTATTTGGCCAATTTTTTTCAACTTTGGCTGTTTTTACTAAATAATTTTCCTTGATTATTTTCTCACTGATTTTATCTGTATCTAAAAATAATAAGTTCTTGTTAATTATTTCATTTTTATTGTTTAATAAAAAATTTTTCTCTGATTCAACTTGGATATTCTTTATTAAAAAAAAATTATAAATAAAAAGGATAATAAAAAAAGAAACTGAACAAATAAGTAGAAAAAATATAATGTATTTAATCTTGTTTAAATATTTCGCTAATGAGATATTGAGAGACATTTTTTTTATAAAATTTTGTTAAATTTTTAAAATTACTTTTATAATAAGCTATTTTACCCATCATTTGACTAATCAATCGAAATAATTTTTCGCTTGGCGTGATTTGATGAAAAATTTCTCCACATCCCGCCTTGGCAAAAATTTCCGCATGCCGTTGTTGCTCTCGACCAGACGACCAAGGTAGGGGAATAAAAAGAGCCGGTTTTTTTAAGGATAAAAGCTCAAAAAATGTATTAGCTCCGGCTCTTCCAATTACCAGATCAGCTTGAGAATAGATATATCCGATTTCATCATCAAAGAAATGTTTAACTAAAAAATATCTTGATTTCAATTCCTTCGGTAACTTATTTTTTAAAAGAACCAAATCTTCATAATCGTGATATTCCTTAGTGTCTCCAACTTGGTGTATGACGATATAAGAATTTAATAATTTAAAAATTATTTTTTTAATATGTTGATTAATGCTGTGTGACCCAAGTGATCCTCCGGTGATATAAATAACCGGCAATGTTTTTTTTATTTCGAAAACTTTTTTATTAATTTTAAAAATTGAAGGTTTAACCGGGTTTCCGGAAACATAGGTTTTTTTAAACGGAAAATTATTTTTTATATCTTCAAATGAAACAAAGATTTTTTTAGAAAAAAAACTTATTATCTTATTGGCTAAACCGGGACGGATTGTCTGCTCATGAGTATAGATAGGTACTCTAAAAACATATCCCCAAAATACAATCGGTAAAGCTAAATAACCACCAAATGACATAATTTTATCGGGCCGGTATTTATTGATAATAAAAAATGCCTGAATAAAACCAAATGGAATTTTAACAAGACTTATTATTGAAGAAAAAGAAATAATTCGATTTAATCTTCCAGCTTCAAGCGAAACAAATACTAAATCTTTTTTGCTAATTTCTCTATATTCTAAGGATAATGTTTTTTCTTTATCGGTCGGATATTTTCGGCCAACAAAGATTACGTTAATCTGACTTTTTATCCTTTCAAGTTCATCGATCAGAGATAAAGCCGGTGCTAAATGACCACCAGTAATTAAAAGTTTCATAATTATATTATACCTTTACCCTCTTCTCAATATTTACCATAATCCCAATTAACGCAAATGATATTAAGAGATTACTTCCTCCGTATGATAAGAATGGTATCGGTACTCCAACAATTGGGAATAGTCCCGTCATACCTGCCAAATTAATTATAAACTGAAGATTAAAAAAGGCAAAAATTCCGATTGAAATTAGCTTTGATAATCTGTCTGGTGACAGGCGGATTAAATGATATATTTTGTAGATAAAAATAAAATACAAAATAATTAAAATCAGTCCACCGATAAAACCGTACTCTTCGCCGATGATGGCATAGATTGAATCCGTGTGCGCTTCCGGTAGAAACAAATATTTTTGACGGGATGCCCCAAAACCTCTTCCAAAAAATCCACCTGAAGATAAAGAAATAAATATTTGACTAATATGATAAGAGATTCCCAATGGATCTATGGATGGATTTAAGAATGCCAATAAACGATTAAATCGGTATGGAGATAATTTTATCAAAAAATATAAGCTGACGATTGATCCTCCGAAAATATACAAAAAATCAATAAATTTTGCCCCGGAAAAATAATAAATTATGACACTAATTAAAAAAATAATTATCGCTGTTCCCATATCAGGTTGCAAAATAATTAGAAAAACCAAAAAACAAATTAGTGAAATAAAAGGTAGGAATCGATTTTTTTCTTTACTTGAAAACCAAGATGATAGATATATTATTATTGAAAATTTAGCTAACTCGGTCGGTTGTAAATTAAAAAAACCAAGATCAATCCAACGTCTTGCCCCACCAATTTTTGAGCCAACCCCCGGAATGAGAACTACGACTAATAAAATAATTGTTAAAATAAGTGAAACAAAAGAGAGAAAATATAATTTTTTATAATCAATAAATGAAAATATCAACACTGTAATTATTCCAAGAAAAATCCAAACCGCTTGAGATTTTAAATAGTGAAGACTATCACCAAAAAGTCGCGAGCTACTTACCGCTGAAGCTTCAAAAATAAATACCAAGCCAACAAGAGACAAAATCAACGGAATTGTAATTAATGGCAGAAAGAATTTGTTGCGGATAAATAGCTTATTCATTTATTATTTTATTTACGATTCGATTAAACTCCTCTCCTCGATGAAATTCATTATTAAACATTGCAAAAGAAGTCGCCCCCGGAGAAAAAAGAACATACGAATTTTTTAAGTCCAACGCTATCCTGTATGCTTCCCTAACTGCCTTTTGCAAATCATCATAAACTTGTTTACTAATCTTTTCCGTAAAAGACACCTCAGGGGTGTCCAAGATTTGGTCGGTGAATGAACCGGCAAGAAGAACGATTTTTTCAACATTATCTAATTGTTTAATTAATTGATCATAAGGCAAATTCTTTGAGTTTCCACCTAAAATAAGAACTATCTTTTTATCTTTGAAAGTATCGATTGCTTTAATCGTCGCAATCGGTGTCGTTGAAGTTGTGTCGTTGACAAATATTACATTGCCTTTTTTTCCAACAACCTGCTGACGATAAGGTAATCCTCCAAAGTTTTTAATTGCTTCAACTGCCTTATTTTTGTCTATCTTTAGAATTTCAGCTACTTTTAATGTGGCGGCCGCATTTTCCAGATTATGCTCACCTTTAAGATATGTCAATGGATAAGGAAAATCACTTTTAGAAAAAAATAATAAAGATGGGGCACAGAAATTTTTATCTAAGCGAGGTGAAGTTATTTTTTGAAAATCGCCAGGGGCCCCTTTAGGGGCGTGGCGGTCAAAAAATGACAAACCGAGCTTTAAAAAATTTTCCTTTAAACTTTTATTTATAACCAAATAATCTTCTTCTTTTTGATATTGAAATATCGCCTCTTTATCATAAAAATAATCCTCCAAATTTTTATAATAATTTAAATGGCCAGGATAAAGATTGGTAAAAACTGAAATATGGGGACTGATTTTTGCCCGATGAAAACTGGATAACGCCCATGAAGAAAGTTCGGCCACTAACCAGCTATCTTCATCGGCATCCTTCAAATATTCAATCGTTGATATTCCCGGTAATCCCCCACCAAGCGTCACTTTAAAACCGTTTTGTTTCAAGACATTAAATATTAAATTAGTCGTTGTTGATTTACCTCGGGTACCTGTAATTCCAATTACTTTTCCAGGATAATTAGTGACGACAAACGCCATCTCCATCTCAATTGGAATATTCTTTTTTTGCGCTTCAATAATTTCAGGACAATCCCAACGGACGGATGGCCCTTTAAATATGAAATCGGCATTTATAAAATCTTCAACATAATGTCCCCCTAAATGAAAAATTATTTTATTTGATAATTGTATCAATCTATCAATAGATTGATACAATTGTGTTTCGCTTTTTTTATCGGTCACGGTAACTATAGCTCCAAGCTCGGCAAAGAATTGCGCGATTCCAACTCCTCCACCCTGAAGGCCAAGACCAACAACAAGAATATTTTTTCCTTGGTATTTTTGTTTTAGATTTTGAATTAGTTTCGTGGACATTAATATATATTATAGAGTAGTGGTGTAATTAATCACACCATAATCTTTTACTTCATAAACGCGATCATCAGACCGAAGATGACGAAGACGATTGAGATCAACCATAGACGCATCACGATTTTAGGCTCTTCCCAACCTTTTTTTTGAAAATAAAGATGAAATGGAGCGACCGGCAAAATCTTTCTTTGAAAATATTTTTTTCCAACAATTTGAATAAGTGATGAACCTATTTCAATAATGAAGACTCCTCCGATGATAGGAAGAGCAAATGCTTTTCCAAGTATCAAACCGATGACGGCAAATGTTGCTCCGAACGATAAAGATCCCGTATCTCCTAAGAAAATTCTGGCCGGATAAATATTAAAATACAGAAAAGCAATCAGACCACCAATCCAAGCGGCTATAAATAGTGACGTTGGAACATCAAGAATTGCTCTTGAAATAACCCAAAATCCGAATAAAGCAAAAAGCAGAATGCCACTAGCTAACCCATCTAAACCATCGGCGATATTTACCGCATTTGCAAAAGCAACTATGACAAATGATGAAAATAAAATATAAAAATATGAGATATTAAAAACACCAAAAAAAGGAATATAGATAATGTTAA
Source organism: Candidatus Roizmanbacteria bacterium CG06_land_8_20_14_3_00_34_14 (assembly GCA_002779665.1). Taxonomy (GTDB): domain Bacteria; phylum Patescibacteriota; class Microgenomatia; order UBA1406; family GWC2-37-13; genus GWC2-37-13. The sequence continues at coordinate 12,887 of PEVZ01000013.1, forward strand.
TTTTAAGGTTAAAGAATAACATCCAAGAAATGATTGATGATAAAATTATTTGAATTATAAGTTTGTGCCTAAACCTCAACCCAAAAAAATTACTGGTTTTCCAAGAAAATATTTTTTTGAAATCATCTAAAAATCCAAGTATTCCGAATGATAAAAAAGTAAAAATAATAATCATTATTTCAGACGACGCAGACGGATAATTGCTGAAGATATTCTTTTTAAAAATTGAGTACATAAAAATAAAAAAGAAGAAGACAAAAACTGTCGTTAAAAGAATCAAAATCCCTCCCCCAATCGGGGTTCCCCGTTTATGTTTGTTAAAACTGTCAAATATGGGCGTTGGTTTATCTAAAAAATCCTTAGTTTTCTGTTCTTGTCTTTGAAATTTTTTCTGATACAAAAAATTAATAAAAGGCACGATCAATATAAAATTTAAAAGAAATGACGCAAATACAGCAAATAAATAAGTTGACATAAAAATTAAATTATTTTTGGTACAAATATCATCAAGGCAATTACAGTTGCTCCAATCGCATAAATTAACATAGCAGCCGCCGCCACATCCTTTGTAATTCTTATATCTTCTCTAATTTTGGTGTCAATCGCATCGCTTGCTTCTTCAATTGCCGTATTGATTGTTTCGATGACGAGGCCGACTGTAATTAAAAAAGTAATAATTATAAATTCTATATAAGAAATTTTTAGCCAAAATCCAAAGATGATGGATAATAATGATAAAAACAAATGAATTCTATAATTAGGCTGAGTTTTTAATGACCAAATCAAACCATTAAAAGCGTTTTTAAATGAAATTGTGTGTCGTCTAAGCATATGTCAGACCTTATTGAATATAACTGATAAAATTTCTGCCACCTTTTCCGAATCATGCCTCAAGATACTTCTGTATAAAATATCCGAGGAACTTTTTTCAACTTTTTTTGTGTCAATTAAATCCTTCTCGATTATCTGATATCCATCTTTATTTATTAAATCATTAATCACCTTAACTTCATTATAACGCCCGTAGCTTGATAATATCTCAGGACTTATTTCACCGTTATTTATTAAAACATAATTGGGCTCTCTGCCGAGATATTTTGATAAATCAGTGATGTGGTTCGAAGCCTTATAGTTTGTCGTTTGACCCGATTTGGTCATCATATTCATAATGTAAATAATTTTTGCCTTACTTTGCCTGATTGCTTCCTTGACGCCCGATACTAAAAGAACCGGGATAATGCTTGTATATAAATCGCCAGGGCCAATAACTATATATTCCGACTCTTCGATAGTTTTAATTGCTTTAGGATTTGCTTGGCCTTGAGGTTCTAAATATGCAATTTTTATTTTTGATTTTTCTGAATGATTTTCATCTATCAAGCCTTCACCCGTCACTTTTTTTCCATTTTCATATTCGGCCACTAAATGGAGTTTATTAAAAGTCACTGGCAATACTTGACCTTTAGTTTTCAAAACGTAGGAGACTGTCTCAATTGCTTCATCATAGGTGCCACTTACCTTCTCCAAGGCCGCTAAAAAAATATTGCCAAAATTATGACCCTTCAAATCACCTTTTTCAAAACGATACAAAAAAAGTTTTCTCCAAAGAAGCGGAGCGTCAGAAAGCGCAACCAAACATTGGCGTAAATCTCCAGGTGGCAGGATTCCTAATTGATCCCTAAGCCGACCGGTTGACCCTCCGGAATCCATCATTGTTACAACTACTGATAAGTCCAATGGATATTTTTTTAAGCCAGACAAAACGACAAATGTCCCCGTCCCCCCGCCAATAACTGTTATCTTTTTCATAATTAATAATATTTATTAAAACTTTATTAATAAATTTATTTTTTTAGGTGTCACGAAGTGAAAAGGTTCCACAAGAAGCGGATTGTCCCGCTTAGCGGGACAGAGCCTCGCAGTGGAAAAGCAGTCACGAGTGACGGAATCTAAAAAATTAAACTTTTATATTCTCTTTCTCCTCCCCATCTGCTAAATAAGTCTTATCCTCAAGATCATATTTTACTTTTTCCCCCGGCCCAATCCAACATTTTCTTCCAATTTTAACACCGGGAAAAATAGTTGAATTAACTCCAATTTTCGAAAGATTCCCAACTATTGACCCTAATTTATTCATATCAGTATCAACCCTTTTTTCATCAATATCTGAAAGGACTTTTTCCCCATCAAATTTTAGATTACCGGTGACTGCTTGTGCGCCAAACATCACATCGTTATCGAGGACGGAGTCACCAATATAATTACGATGCAGGAATACATTATTACCGATATAAGAGCGGGCTACCTCGGAAAATCCACCAATAAGACTATCTTCTCCGACCTGGCTTTCTCTAATCATTGCATAATCGCCGACGACGGTATTATCTC
>PEVZ01000028.1:0-1989 GCA_002779665.1 Candidatus Roizmanbacteria bacterium CG06_land_8_20_14_3_00_34_14
TCAATAGATTGATACATATATGAATGTTTATAGAACGATGAATCGTTCCACTACAGGAAAAAACATTATTTTGTCAAAGACCGTGAATTCTTACTTCTTGAATTGCTACTTGACGAAAACATTTTACATCGTTAGAATTAAATTAAATAAATATGTTAAGTTTTTCAATTACCGGAATAATTACTCTCTTAATTTTAGCGATTGTCTTTGTCCCTAAAATATTAGTCATAATAGACCAGTATGAACGAGGGATTGTCTTGACTTTTGGAAAATATTCTCATACTCTTCAACCCGGTCTGAACATACTTGTGCCAATCGTCCAAAGAGTTATAAGAACCGATATTCGTATTACCACTTCCGATATTCCCTCTCAAGAAGTCATCACAAAAGATAATGTCCCTGTTGGTATCAATGCCGTTGTTTATTTTCAAGTAATCAAACCTGAAGACGCAGTTTTGAAAATCCAAGATTATAGTTATGCCATTACCCAATACGCCCAGACTGCTCTTCGAGATGTTATTGGCGGCGTCGAACTTGACACTTTACTTGGCGAAAGACAAAAATTGGCCGATGAAATTAAGACTATAGTTGATCAAGAGACAACCACTTGGGGAATTGATGTCACTGCCATCAAAATTCAGGATATTGAAATTCCGGCTGATATGAAAAGAGTTATGGCAAAACAGGCCGAAGCCGAACGGGAAAGAAGGGCCACTATTATTCGCTCTCAAGGAGAGCTATCTGCTGCTGATAATCTAAACAAGGCAATGACTATGCTTTCTGAAAGTGGGGCCATTTCAATAAGAACTTTACAAACAATCGAGGCGACTACAGCCAATCCTTCAAACACGGTTATTTTTGCTCTTCCGATTGAAGTTCTCGAAGGTTTCAAAAAATTAGCGGGAAAAATTTAATTTATTTAATCTCTTTCAAAAAATCTTCAGCTAACTGGCCTGTATTACTTGATGATCTATAAAATTCTTTCCATACCACGACGATATTAGCTCCGTTAAAAACCGCTCGTTGAACTTCGCGAAGAGAATCGCCTCCGGCGATGGATAACATCACATTGTAACTACTTAATACTTTATTAATCTGTATATAAGGAATCGGCTTATTTTTGTTAAATTTTTCCTCATCAACTCCTCTATGTAAAATAATTACATCTGGTTGTTTTTTTAACTGCCGAAGAACTTTTACAGGATACTCAATATTCATCATGTCTAACATACTGTCAATTTTTTCTTTTTGGCAGTTTTCAACAAAACTATTAATCGTTTCGAGTGAAGCTTGCCCGAGACAAACCGCCGCTGAAGCTCCGGCATTTTTGACCATTCGGATTTCAGTTTCAGCCCGATCCATAGTTTTTAAGTCTGCAACAATATATGAATAATAGTTTGATAATTGTCTTATGACATCAACCCCATACTCTTTAATAAGTGGTGTCCCCGCTTCTATAATGATTCGGTCACTTTTTGGTAAAGACTGGATAATATTATAAGCATCGTCAAGATTAGAATTTAAAGCAACTTGAAGATATTTTTTTTTGCGATTAAGAATCATATTTAGGTCGCATCCATTAATAACATGACATCCTATTTTTTATGGATGTGCGACACAAAGGGCCGTATCCATAAATAATATATTAGTTTATTTATGGACGAGCCCTTAGTTTATAATTATATTTTATCATTAATAAATTTATGTATACAATAACTTCCTTAGATGTTATCCAAAAAATTACTTTAGAGCTTCATAAAAAAAACAAAACGATTGGTTTTATCCCGACGATGGGGGCGCTTCATAAAGGACATTTAAAACTTGTCGAAGAATCAAAGAAAAAAAATGACGTAACTATCTTTTCCATCTTTGTCAATCCTGCCCAGTTTTCTCCCACTGAAGATTTGTCTAAATATCCCCGCCCCTTTAAACAGGACAAAAAATTATTGGAAAACGAAAAAGTTGATTATTTATTTTATCCTGATGTTA
>PEVZ01000028.1:2023-13599 GCA_002779665.1 Candidatus Roizmanbacteria bacterium CG06_land_8_20_14_3_00_34_14
AATATTTTTGAAGGGAAAAGCCGGCCGGGCCATTTTACCGGTGTGTCAACGATAGTTATGAAATTATTTAATTTAATTCAGCCAACTAATGCATACTTCGGGCAAAAAGATTTTCAGCAATCTGTCGTCATTAGACAAATGGTCAGAGATTTAAATTTATCAATTGTCATCAATGTTATTCCGACTGTCAGAGACCAGGATGGGCTCGCCCTTTCTTCAAGAAATATTTTTTTAAATAAAGAAGAAAGAAAACAAGCTTTAAACTTGTACCAATCATTATTGTTGGGAAAAGAATTGGTAATAGCAGGCAATAAAGATGTTGCAAATATAAAATTAGAAATAAAAAAATATTTGGAAAAAAATAAATTAATCAAACTTGATTACATTGAAATCTGTGATCCTGAAAATTTATCCCCTGTCAAAGTCGTTACAAAAAAAGTTGTTATTCTTATCGCCGCATATGTTGGAAAAACAAGATTAATTGATAATATACTTGTATGAAAATTTTTGTAAAAGTGAAAACAAAAGCAAAAATAAAAAAGTTGATAAAAATTGATGAAACCCATTATGTAATTTCTATTAGCGCTCCTCCGGAAAAAGGAAAAGCGAATAAAGAAATTATAAAAACGCTGGCAAAATATTTTGATATTTCGATTTCAAAAATTAGTATTGCCTCCGGCGAAAAATCAAAGAATAAAATTATTAATGTTGATAATTAATTTTTTTAAATATAGAATATCTATCTATTACAATTTATATATAAGTTAAACGAATATGAATTACACAAAAGTTCCGAGTCTTGAAGTTATAAATAAAACAGTTGCTTCTCTTAAAAATCACGGTGTTGAAGTCATATTAGTTAATAATAGAAAGCAGGCTCTTGAAGAAATATTAAAAAGTATTCCTCAAGGATCAAAAATAATGAACGGTTCTTCAACAACTCTGATACAAATTGGTTTTTCTGAAATGTTAAAATCAAGAAATCATAAATGGAAAAATTTACACGAAGATATCCTTAAAGAAAAAGATTATGGGAAGCAGTCTGACTTAAGAAGAAAAGCCCTTACTGAAACAGATTATTTTTTATCCAGTGTCAATGCTATTACTGAAGATGGTAAGTTGGTCGCTGTTGACGCCTCCGGTAGCCGTGTCGGAGCCCTCCCTTTTGCTGCTGAAAAGATTTTAATTATTGCCGGAGCCAATAAAATAGTTCCTAATCTTGAAGAAGCCTTTGCCCGGATAAATGATTATGTCATCAATTTGGAAAATGAAAGAGCAATAAAGGTTTATGGTATGAAAAGTAGTTTAAATAAGTGGGTAATAATTGAAAAAGAATCGACCCCTAATAGAATTAAATTGATTTTAGTTAAAGAAAAGCTTGGGTTTTAAAAAGTATTTTTTTAACATCGTCAATAGTATTGACCTGCATTAATTCGTTACGAACCTCAGATGCATGAGGAAAATCTTTTGCATACCAACCCAAATGTTTTCGCATAATACTAAGGTTAGCTGATGGAAAAAATTCCATAAACTTTTTACAATGCTCGATAATCACTTCAAATCTTTCTTTAGTCGTTGGAACTTTTCCCTGAAATATCCAAGGGTTCCCAAGGGCTCCACGACCAATCAAGACACCGGCCAAATTATATTCTTTTATTCTCTCCAATGCCTGAACTCTATTTTTTATATCTCCGTTACCAAATAATTTTGTTTTGCTATTTTCCATTAGCTCAGCAGCGATACCTATCTGCGTCCAATCAGCCAATCCTCCATATTTTTGAGCAAAAGTTCGGGCATGAATACAAATGACGTCTGGCTCAACTTCAAGCAAGTTGCTGATCCATTCTTTTGTCTGTGGTTTTTTATAACCCGTTCTTGTCTTTATGGAAACAGTAATATTTTTTTCAATATTGTATTTTTCTTTTCCATCTTTTATCCCTTTTTTTACGGAGAGAATAATTTTCTTAGCAACTGAAGGGTTTATTATTAGAGCGGCTCCGGCTCCTTTATGAAAGACACTTTTATCCGGACAACCCATATTAATATCGACTCCGTCATAACCTTTTTCCAAAGCGACTAATGATGATTGATAAAAATATTCCGGCTCCGTCCCAAAAAATTGGGCAATCATTGTTGTCTTGGTTTTGTGACGAAGCAACATCCGTTGTATTGCGGGTTTGCCTAATATTAATCCTTTAACGGAAACAAATTCCGTATAAATAATGTCCGGCTTTCCAATAACATCCGTAATATATCTAAACGGTGCATCAGTCACTCCATCCATCGGTGCCAGTCCAATTATTGGTTTTGTGTTTATTATAAGAAGTTTTTAATTCAATCTAATTTTTTGACAAAATCTTTTTTTCTCGGCTTTTGTTCCATTTCCCGTTTTAACAGATTTTTATCGATTCTTATATAGTCTCCTAATTTTCCTAAAGCAATAATGACAAATGGATGATGTTCTTTATCAAATGTAAGTAGCTCTTTCAATTTACTTCCATCAAACTCCCCCATCTGACGACAATAATAACCTAAGTGCTGCGCTTGTAAAACCAAGGACATAACGGCGGCTCCCAGATCATGACGATAGTAAGATTTTTTTCCTTTGAACTGTTTAATAAAACAACCGACGACTAATACTGAAGCCGATTGTGCGTAACGGTTATATTTTTCCAGACAGGCAACCATCTTTATAAATGACCGCTCTCCATTTTTCGACCAATAAAAATACCAGGGTTGATAATTCCAACCCGAAGGAGCAAAACGAGCGGCTTCAAATATTGAGTTAATATCGTCGATATTAATTTCTTCACTTAAAAAATGTCTCGGACTAAACCGATTGGCTATTTCCTTAATAACCGGATGGTCCGGCCGTGGCTTTCTGACTTTGATTATTTCTTCTTGTGTTGTCATACCTTATAAACTTTATGAGCTTTATAAACTAAAAAGGCAATGTCAGTGGCATCTCTCCTCCACCGTTATCTTCTAAATATTTTCCCCAATTAACATCGATATCTACCTTTCCATTTTCATTTAAATACGATATCTTTTTATTGATAATCCCGTAATCAAAAAGCTCTTTTGTCAGCATTACATCTGCCATACAATATTTTTCCAGCTCTTCCCATTTTCCTTCTTTATAGAAATCAATCGCCTCCAAACCATGACCTGTTTTTTTCTTTTCCAATGTTGCGTGGATAACATCATTTAATGCCAATCTTTTTCCTATAATTTTTTTTATATCAACAAGAATATCGAAAGTTTTAAAATTATCTATTTTACCGGGATAATATGGTTGAAGAACCGGCAGATCAAAACTATCAATATTATAACCAATGACATACGAGCAGTTTTCAAGAATTGGAAAAAGCTTGTTAATTTCTTTTTCTCTAAAAACATCTTGACGTTGATCTTTGTAGTTAAAAACAGCAGCTACTGTAATCCCTAATTTACCTGGTTCACTGAATTCTCTAAAAGTATGTTTCGTCTCTAAATCGATGACGACTGGAAATTTTTTCATTAATTTACTTTTTGTTTCAACTTTCTTTCTTTATAAATCTCCAGTTCAAGTAAACCCGTCCTGTTTAAGGTAATCTTTTTTTTCTGAAGATTTGATTGGTTAAGTTGCTGTTGATATTTGAAGTACAAACTATCAAATAATTTTATAAAAAGTTCTTTTTCTTTTTTTGAAAGCGATGAAATTTCCCGATAAAAAAATTCGTCTAATTTTCCCAGGCTCCATAGACTTTCGATAAACTGTTTATTTTTTAAATCAAAAGACATCAGTTCTCCTTGAATTGGTCTAATCTTAAATTTCATCATCTGCAATTCATCAAACATTTGATTGATATCCGGCTTGGTCAAGATTACTTTTTGAATATTTCCAAAAAGTGAAATGATATCTTTGTTTGTTTTTTTCATAATAAAGTTTATAATTATCTTATGTTGAGACAAAAACTTCAAGATGATTCCATCCTCGCTCTTAAGGCGGGTGATAAAACTAAGCTTAACGTCCTCCGTTTTATTTTAGCACAAGTAAAGAATAAAGAGATTGATAAGCAATCAGAGCTAAATGATGAAGAGACGATGGTAGTTCTACGAAAAGTAATTAAAGAGCTAAAGGAGTCAGTTGAGGCTTTTGAAAAAGGTGGAAGAATAGAGCTATTGGAAGATAGTAAAAAACAATTAGAGATTGCCTTAGTATATTTACCGGCTGAAATTGGTGATGATGAACTAAAAAAAGAGATTGAAAGAGTGATTAAAGAAAATCAAGCTGTTTTTGATAATAATCAGAAGGTGATCATTGGCCTCTGTATGAAAGAGCTAAAATCAAAAGCCGACCCCGGACGAATCATGAAGACCCTCCAAGCATTTCTTACTCATTAATCGACCACTAACTACAACCTACCCATTACAACCTATCGTATAATTAGATTATGAAACTTATCAAGAATATTATCTTTATTTTTCTCCTTCTTTTCCTCTTCTCCTCTCTTCTGAGAAATCTCTTTTCTTACAAAAGTAAGCTTGATTTTTATGAACAGTTTAAACAAAATTTTAAAAAGGAAGAAAAAAGAAATATTCAATTAAAAACCGAAGTCGTCCGCAAAAAAAGTACCGAAGAAATTGAAAAAACCATCCGAAATAATCTTAATCTTTTAAAGGATAACGAAATCGCTTTAATCATTCCTCCTCCACCCATCGTTTCTGTCACCGTAACCCCAACCCCACAACCTAATTGGAGACAGTGGTGGGAGTTGTATTTTGGAAAAAATTAAAGAAGAAAATAGTAGATTAACCAAAGAATAAAAAATGAGATTGTCATTATGATTGTTGCTTTACCAAGAACTCCAAACTTATTACGTCTTAAGCATATAATAGAAAAAGCCACCTCAATAATAGCCATAAAAACAGTGTTATAGAGAGTGTAATAAAGAAATAGAGAAACTTTTGGAGGACCTGATGATTCAAAAAAAGTTGAAAGAAAATTTCTAATACCTAGTTCTTGAAAAATATCACGAACAAAATGTAAAGTAAAAATAGTAATAACAAAATATAACCAATATCTTTGCCATTTTTTCATAATTTAGTAATATTTGAACTTATCCCTTCAATATAACCAAAAATCTTTCTTAATAGGTTAATACTTCGTCTCACTCTTATTCTTAAGACTCCATGATAATTATCTTTATTTTCATATTCTTTTTTCCATTTAGTATTTTGAAAAAATGGTTTTGAAAACTGGTTTACTGGTATCCTCAACTTTCTTGACCAATATTTTTCTAGTTCTTTAATTTTATTTTTATAAGAAATGTTTGCAGTTACTCTTAATAGTAAGTCTTTTGTAGTTATATTAAATGATTTTTTTAGCCAAAAAATAAAAAATTTGGCAATATTTTTATCTAAAGTTGCTAACCCTAACAAACTATCTTTTTTAAATCCCTCACCCCAATATAATGCTATTCCTATAAGAAATATTTCTCTATTTGTCAATTCTCCTATAGAGTTTATTCCTTCATTTCTAATATTTAAAAGCTTAAAATTAAATTCCTTTTTCTTTTTAAGATAATAATCTAATTTTTTTCCATAAAATGGATCTGTTTGTCTTTTACGAAGATTTTCTATCTGTGAATCTGTCAGTTCAACATCATGACACCATAAACTTGCTGTACTAACCGAAACTTTGACTAGTTTTGCAATCTTTTTAATACTTTCCCCTTTTCTTCTCAGTCTTAGCGCTTGTAATTTTTCTTTTGACTTAGCCATAGAGATATATATTACAGTATAGCATATTCGTTTTTAGTTAACATAAATATTAAAATTAATGTATAATTTAAACGTAATTTAAAAATACGGGGTAGTGTACGGCTGCACAGGAGGCTTGAATAGAATAATGGGCTCATATGAAAGTAATTTCATATGATAATTGGCTTATAACGGCGAATTCCGACTTAGTCGGAGAACGCCGCGGGAATCCTGACAAAATCAGGAGCCTGTAGAGACTGAACGCCAACCCCCGCTTCAAGCGGGGTGAAGACACAGTCCGACACTCCAAGTAATTGGAGGTAACAGTTTGCATAATCTCCTAGACCGCGGTTCGACTCCCGGCCCCGTAACCAATATGTATTACTTATACATTCTCCGTTGTCGTGATAATTCTTTATATTGTGGACAGACAAATAACCTTGAAAGAAGAATTAACGAACATAATTTTGATAATAATAAATCAGCAAAATATTTACGTGGTAAAAAACCGGTTAAACTTGTTTATTCAGAAAAGTATTCAACTTTACAAGAGGCAATGAAAAGAGAAGTTCAAATTAAAAAATTAACTAAAGCAAAAAAAGAGGCCATGATAGAAAGCAAAAATAATTTATTGAAGATAATTTAGATTATTTTTTAATATAATATAGATTATGGACAACTTCTTGCTCTCAATAATAATTCCTGTTTTTAATGAAGAACAAAATATTGAACCATTAGTTAAACGTCTCATTCCCATTGTAAAAAATTTTTCTTATGAAATTATCTTTGTTGACGATGGGTCAAAAGATAAAACGGTTGTTAATATAAAAAAACAAACTTTTAAAAATAAAAATATTAAGCTGATTTCTTTTTATCGAAATTTTGGACATCAAATGGCACTTACCGCCGGATACGAAATCGCTAAAGGAGATTGTGTAATCACAATCGACGCTGACCTTCAAGACCCTCCGGAAATAATCCCTCAAATGATTGAAAAATGGCAAAAAGGGGCAAAAATAGTCTACGCAAAAAGAAGTGAACGCGAGGGTGAGAGTTTTTTTAAAAAAATTACGGCAACATTTTTTTATCAGTTAATTAATCTTTTGTCTGATATCGCTATTCCCCGAGAGGTTGGGGACTTCCGTCTTCTTGATAAACAAGTTGTAACTTTTTTAAATAATCTCAATGAAAGACAAAGTTTCCTTAGAGGTTTAGTCTCTTGGGGAGGATATCCAACTGAATTTGTATATTTTAAAAGAGATAAAAGATTGACCGGTAAGACTCATTATGGTTTTTTTAAGATGTTAAATTTTGCCCTTGAGGGAATCACTTCTTTTTCAGTAAAACCCCTTCGCATTGCCACTTATTTCGGATTTATGTCTGGAATATTTGGTTTTTTGGGAATTATATATGAATTGATTAGAAAAGCCGTCTCCCCGCAATCATTTGTCATTGGCTGGGCTGGTCTTTTTACGGCAATTATGTTTATTGGTGGAATTCAACTGATCACAATTGGAATAATCGGTGAGTATATTGGTAAAATATATCAGGAAGTACAAAAAAGGCCGAAGTATTTGATTAGAGAACAAATCAATGTATGAGAGATATGATAGAAATAGATGGAAATAAGTAGAGATACAATTGTATTTCAATTAATTTCTATATATTTCAATGTATTTCTATTTATTTCTATGAAGGGACTTGGGTATATCTTAATCTCCGTAGGGATTGCTCTTCTTATTTTTGTTGGCTATAACTTTATCAAAGAAAAAAATAAAATGGCCTCACCTATTCCGGAAGATAAAGGGGTGAGGGTCATCTTCGTAACTCCATCAAAATAAAGAATTTACAATATCCAACTCCAATTATCAACATCCAAATACCAATAACAAACTAATTTTTGATTATTGGTAATATTAAAAATTGGTTAGTATTGGCGTTGATCATTGGTTTATTGGTTATTTTTGAGAAGTCAGTTATTCCCCTAGTTTAAATTCAAACAAATTAGGTTTAGTTGATCCGTCTTGTTGAGTTCCTCCCAAGAATAAGGTCTGAATTATTGTCATTATTAAAAACGCACTAACAAAAAGAATAAATCCGATCAAAGCATATTTTAAAGTGCCTTGGGCTTTTTTAATCGCTTCGGCATTGCCGAATGAAGTCAGATATTTAAATGAGCCAACCACAAACATAATAAATAAAACTATTATAATAAAAAATGAAGCCATATAAAGAATATTACCAAAGACTATCTCTAAACATTTGAGGGTAGGAACGCCGTCAACAACGCAACTTGGACCACCTTTGAAGGTCTGATCCCATTCCTGAATCTGAGCGTAAACAGTAAAAAGAGGCAACATTAAATTAAACACGATTTTTATTGACCAGGTGTAATTAATTTTGGAAACAGTATATTTTTCGTGATTCCCATTCCAATACCAAGAACACTTTCAATAACTCCAATAATGGTAAGAACTGCAAAAAGAAGAATTACTCCAATTAAAGCTGCTTGAATTTTTTCTCGGGCTTTATCGACTGATTCTTTATTACCGCCTGAAGTAATCCAGGCCATTGCCCCCATTAATAGATAAAGAACAGCGACCAAGCCGGAAATAATAAAAAACATTCTAATGACAAAAGTTAAGACGTTTTCAAAAGGTGGAATTGTAAAACCAAGATTAACTGGAGCTGATGACACATCAGGAAGAGCTACACTACGAGAATCTGCTAATAATTTTCCAATTGCCTTAACCATAGAAAAAGTATAGACAATCTTTTTCCCGATGTCAATAGCGATTAGATTAAATCAGATTTAATCGGATATAATCGGATAGAATTAGCTAAGAGATAAGATTTAATTAGATGAAATCAGTTTAAAACTTAGAGGAAAATGCATTAATTTGTTTTCCTAAGATGATATATTCTTCCTGTAATTTATCTGTATTTATTTCGTAAACTAGATAAATAACTTTAAGGTGAGTTACAACTTCATTGGCTGAACCTGAAGAAATTTCCAAATAATTTTTAGTTTGTTTTTTAGAACGGAAAAAACCTTCAGATATATTTGCAGGAACAGAAATAGAGGCTCTTTTTATCTGGTCACATAAAGAATAATCTTTTGACAATTCATAATTATTTTTGATCAATAAATAGATTTCTTTTACTAATTCTAAGGATTTTTGATAAATCCGTAAATCTTTTATTTGAAACATGTTTTTATTTAAACTGATTTTATCCGATTAAATCTGATTTTATCCGATTCTATCACTCGTCATGTGACCTAAACTGTAATGCCTCCGCCACGTAACTCGCTTCTATTTTCGCAGTTCCATTCAGGTCGGCGATCGTCTGACTGATTTTGATCGTCTTAAAATAACTCCTGGCCGAAAGAGAAAGATTGGCAATTGCCTGTTTTAAAATTGTAACCGCCTCAGACGTTAGTTGACAAAATTTTTTTATTTGAGCTGAGGACATCTCGCCATTATTAAAAATTTTTAGCCCCTTAAATCTTTTTCGTTGAATTTCTCTTGCTTTAACAACTCTTTCTCTCACTTTCTGACTGGACTCACTCAGAATATTACTGGTTAATTTTTCTTCTGAGACTGATGGAACATCGATATGTAAATCAATTCGGTCCAAGAGAGGTCCTGATAATCTTTTTTGATATTTTAAAATTGTTCCGGGGAGACAGTGGCAGGGTTTTTTTTCGTGTCCCAAATATCCGCAGGGACAGGGGTTTGAGGCAGCTAAGAGCAAAAAGCGGGATGGAAAAATAAGCGTTCCTGACGCTCTTGATATTGTGATAAATCCATCCTCAAGAGGTTGGCGAAGTGATTCTAAAGTCGTCCGGGGAAACTCCGGGATTTCATCCAAAAATAAAACTCCCCGATGAGCCAAAGAAATTTCACCTGGTGACGGGTTGGAGCCACCACCGACTAAACCAATTCGGGACGTCGTGTGATGAGGAGAACGGAAAGGCCGACTGACAATAAAATCCTGATTATAAAGTAAGCCGGCAACGGAATAAATTTTCGTCACTTCAAGGATTTCCTCCTTTTCCATCGGTGGCAAAATAGACGGAAAAGCCCGTGACAATAGCGTTTTGCCCGTCCCCGGCGGACCTTTTAGAATAACATTGTGAAATCCGGAAGCTGCAATCTCAAGCGCCCTTTTAGCCGTCTCTTGGCCTTTGATATCTTCAAATAAATTGTCATATTTTTCCTCCTTTATAAGACTGATAAAATTTTTATGAGGAGAGGGAGGAATTATTTTAACTTTATTCAAATGCAAAATTAAATTAACTAAATTATCGACTGGATAAACATCTATCCCATCAACTAAAATCACTTCGTTGAGATTTTCCGGCGAGACGAAAATTTTTTTGATTTTTTTTGACTTGGCCAAAAGGGCAATTGAAATAGCTCCCGGTACCCGACGGACATCACCTTTTAAAGACAGTTCTCCAATAAATAGACTATCTGAAAGATTTTCCTTCCCAATCATCCCTCCCGCCGATAAAATCCCAACCGCGATTGGCAAATCAAAAGCCGAGCCGACTTTTGGAATATCAGCCGGAGCCAAATTGACGGTAATTCGAGTATCGGGGATTTGAAAAGAGGCGTTATTAATAGCCGCCCTGACTCGCTCTCGTGCCTCCCCCACCGCCTTATCAGGCAGACCAACTATGGTAAAACCGGGGAAACCTTTCGAAGCCACATCCACTTCAACCTCAATCAAAATTCCATCTAAACCAATCACCGTACCGGAAAAAATTTTGGCAAGCATAATAATAAGTTCATAAAGTTTGTAAAGTTGTAAAGTTTTAAAGAAAAATGTGACTTTATGAACTTTATGGACTTTATAACTTTATTAACTCTTTTGTCAACCGCTTATAACCTACAAAAACACTCAAATGGATTGATACAACAACAATAAAATGACGATATATACCAGGCTTTTTATTTTCCGTTTGACATTAAAAATTCTGCGTATTAAGATATAAACCTATGGCAGTTTTACATCTTGATAAAAATAATTTTGAAGCTGAGGTTTTGAAAAGTAAGGGTGTTGTTTTAGTTGATTTTTTTGCGACTTGGTGTGGGCCATGCAAAATGACCGGACCGATCATCGATCAATTAGCTGAAGAGGTAAAAAATGTTAACTTTGTAAAAGTTGATGTTGATCAAAATCAGGAATTAGCCTCTCAATATCAGATTTTTTCTATTCCTACATTTTTAATTTTTAAAGATGGAGAAGTCGTTGGTCAATTCGTCGGAGCCCAAAGTAAAGAAGGATTCCTTTCTGAGATAAACAAAGTGGTCTAAACAATATAATCAGACAGAGTCAGATACAATCAGATAGAATCTGTAAAAACTAATTTCGTCTGATTAAATCCGATTTAATCTAATTTCATCTATCAAAGTTTTAGTACCCGTATCACCCTCCCATGGACTACCTTCAATCCCAGATGTGCTTGAGCAAGTATATATAGTGCAAAAGTTGATAACCAGCGAATACCGGTCGTAAACGGCGCTTTTTGACCAACAATGATTTTCTCATCGCTCAATGGAAGTTTAATATTTTTATAACTTGGAAATTTTGAATGGCTGACAGCTTCCAGCCCCAACGCTTTTAGATCAGGGGGCAGCTCGATCGTCTCCGCCCTTGGGCTTACAAACGGTCTGACTTCTTCTTCAGGACTGTGCTCAACTGGTTCTTTTATTTCAAATTCGGCTGAAATTGGCTCGGCCTCTTTTGGTCGATTTGTCCCTAATAAATCATCAATCGGTGTATAATTTTTTGTTGCCATAAATTGATTATAATATACTTTA
>PEVZ01000067.1 GCA_002779665.1 Candidatus Roizmanbacteria bacterium CG06_land_8_20_14_3_00_34_14
CAAAGTCTACTCCAGCCTGGAAAACCGGATTTTGCTCATAAGCTACCGCCTCCATCAACTTTTCATGATATAGAAACGAAATTTGTGGAGCCATCCCATGGTAACGTAGTCCTCCGGCGTGGATCGGTGAAGGGATAAAATCGCTACCCAAAGTATGCATTTTCAGTAAAGGCGTCATTTGAGCTGTATCTCCAAAGTCATATTTATATTTGCCTTTAGTTAAGGTTGGACAAGATGAAGGTTCAACGCCAATATATCTAGTTTTTGCTTTTTTCCCAGATAGTTTGTCGACCATAAACGGAAAAGCGATACCGGCAAAGTTTGAGCCTCCACCAACACATCCAATCACAACATCGGGGTATTCTCCGGCTTTTTCAATCTGTTTTTTTGCTTCCAGTCCGACTACTGTTTGGTGCAATAATACATGGTTTAGAACGCTACCAAGAGAATATTTATATCCTTTGTTTTTTACAACTGTTTCAAGGGCCTCGCTGATAGCGATGCCTAAGCTTCCAGGATGATTCTGGTTCGATTTCAAAACCTTTTTTCCGTATTCTGTTTCTATTGATGGGCTGGCAAAAACTTCGGCGCCATAAGTTTCCATGACGGTTTTTCTAAATGGTTTTTGGTCAAAACTGACTCTTACCATAAAGACAACTAACTTCATTTCAAAAAAATTAGCAGCTAAGGCAAGAGCCGAACCCCACTGACCAGCTCCGGTCTCAGTCGCCAAAGTTTTCGTTCCTTCCTTTTTGTTGTAATAAGCCTGAGCGATGGCTGTATTTAATTTGTGAGCGCCGGTTGGAGAAGCGCCCTCATATTTATAGTAAATATGGGCAGGAGTATCTAAAAATTTTTCTAACCTATGCGCTCTGATGAGCGAAGTCGGTCGGTAAAGTTTGTATAACTCCCGGACTTCTTCAGGAATAGCAATTTTTTCTTCAAGGGAAACTTCTTGTTTGATCAACTCCATTGGAAAAATGGCCGATAAATCAGCTGGACCGGCCGGCTGTTTAGTCATCGGGTTAAGCGGAGGATCAGGCAATTTACCTAAATATTTTTTTAGATAATAAGAAATGTTCAAATAATATTCTGGGATTTCGGATTCGTTAAGTGAAAATTGTGTACTTTTCATAATTTAAAAATTTAATTAATAATAATCTAACGAAAAAGCCACTCTTGCGAGTGGCATAAAAATACTTTAATTAATTAAAGTCGCCACCGCAAGCGCGGATAGTTTATCTGCCACAAATTTTTTGAATATATTTTGTTTTTCATATTCCTTAAGTTAAAGCTCGGTATTAAATTTTATTTCTCCGTGGGAACCCTCCCCTTTTCGGGGACTCCCAAGTCGAAAAAAATTTAATACGCTCGCTTTTGCTGAAATTCTTAAACTTTCGTAAATCTGCCAACTTGCAATTCTCTCGATCCTCGTGTCACCGTTGCCACTCCGACTTTCAGTCTGTGGGCAATCTCTTGGTGGGGGAGGCCTTTTTTTATCAGTTTTACAATTTGTAATCTGGTTGTCAGTTCTTCCAGTTCCCGTGGAGTTAAAATTCCTTTTAAGAAATCTAACATCTCACTTTTTGATTTGTTTGCCAAAAAGGCTTCAACTAACTCCCCTACTTTGGTCATATAGCATACTATTATAATAGTATATTAATATTTGTCAAGTCGTATTTAAAATATTATTCTGTTATTATTTTTCTGTGAACACGAATCATAAAATAATTATTGGAGATTCAAGATCGATGAAAGAAATCAAAGATGAGAGTATTCATTTGATTATAACTTCTCCACCTTATTGGCAATTAAAAGATTACGGAACTGATAAACAAATTGGTTTTGACAATACTTATGAAGAATATATTAACAATCTTAATTTGGTATGGAATGAATGTTTTCGAATTTTAAACAAAGGATGTAGATTATGTATTAATATTGGTGATCAATTTGCTCGTTCGATTTATTACGGTCGGTATAAGGTCATTCCCATTAGAACCGAAATAATAAAATTTTGTGAAACAATTGGTTTTGATTATATGGGAGCAGTTATCTGGCAAAAAGTTACTACCACTAATACTACCGGAGGAGCTTCTATAATGGGCTCTTTTCCTTATCCGAGAAATGGAATATTAAAAATTGATTATGAATTTATACTTATTTTTAAAAAAACCGGGGTAAGTCCAAAAGTAACAAAAGAAATAAAAGAAAAATCTAAAATGACACAAAAAGAATGGAATGAATATTTTACTGGTCACTGGAATTTTAATGGGCAAAAACAAATTAATCATATAGCGATGTTTCCTGAAGAGCTCCCAAAAAGATTAATAAAAATGTTTTCATTTGTAGGAGATACAGTATTAGATCCATTTTTAGGAAGTGGGACAACAACACTTGTGGCAAAAAATTTAAATCGTAATTCAGTTGGATATGAAATTAATAAAGACTTTTTGCCTGTAATAAAAGAAAAAATAGGATTTAGCGAAAAAAATATGTTTGAAAAAACTACCTTCGAATTTATAAAGCAAAGTAATTTTAATATAGATGTTAAAAAGGAAATTAATAAATTAAAATATATTTTTAATGATCCAATAAAAATTAACAAACAAGTAGACCCTAGAAAATTACAATTTGGATCGAAGATTTCATATAAAAAAAAATATGAGCAAAACAAAGATCTCTTTTGAGGAAATAAAAGAATATTTAGGTTCATCTGTAGAAGAATTTCCAAAGTATTCAACTCATATCCTGAACTTAGCAAATCAGAACTCTCAAGCAACTAGACCAAAAATAGTAGGTCAGCTTAGCGATCTAATTCAGGAATTTAATGGTAATAAAATTGATAAATGGGAAGAATGGTATTTAAAAAAATATCCAACGGCGATAGAAATGGCAACAAATAAACTTAAAGATATGGTAATTAATCTTAAAAACTCCATCAATAAAATTGATGATGAAATAATTAAAAGATGGGTGAAAGATTTAGTCGTCGTAAAAACTTTTATAGGAATATAATTTCAAGAAGCTATATTAAAAAAAGGGGCGGAAATTATGAAAAAAAACTATCGATTGGCAAATCCTGATGAAGAATCAAAAGGTATTGATGGATTTATTGGAGATATTCCTGTAAGTATAAAACCGGAAACTTATAAAATAAAAAAAGGTCTTAACGAAAGTATTGAGGTAAAAATGGTTTATTATGAAAAAATTAAAAATGGAATAGAAGTTGATTATTCGGAAATCATTTCGTAGGTTTTTTGTTTTTTATGCGCTTTCATCATACACATATTCATAACAACATTTAAACCAACGGTGCGAGCTTTAGTAGTAGCGACTTCATTAGAGACACCTTCCTGCATCCAGATCATTTTGGCACCGATTTTAATTGCCTCATCAACAATTTGTTCGACAAATTCTGATTTGCGAAAAATATCAACCACGTCTACAGGCTCTTTTATTTCAGAAAGAGTTTTATAGCTTTTTACCCCCAAAAAATTGGAGATATTCGGATTGACAGGAAAAATTTTAAAACCTCGATCCATTAAATATTTACCAACCTCGTAAGATGGGCGGTCGGGTTTATCAGATAAACCAACGATGGCAATAGATTTTATTTTTTTAAAGTCTAACATTTTGGTAAGGCTCGTGTTCGTGGGAGCAGTCGACACAATAAATTCCAAACATATCTTTGATAATGGTTTTTTCTTTCATTTCAACATCAGGCCAATTAGGAGGAGGTAACTTATCATCTTTTGTAATTGCAAGTGTTTGTTTAAAAATATGGGCTTCTTTTGGCTCCGTCCCTTTAACAAAATATTCAAATCGGGGAGCACAGCTTTCCGTCCCATCTTCCTTTTTTACCATCAGGTCGCCTGAATCCCAACAAACTTGCTCGCCAATGACTTTTTCAGGTCGGATTGGCCAAAGATCGGTTTGATTTTTCAGTAGATATTTCATTATCCTATTCCAAACTGGGGCGGCACCGGTCACACCTGAGGCTAAATATGGATTCATTGGGGTATTGTCATTATTTCCGACCCAGACCGTCGTCATAAAATTTGGAGTATAGCCGATCGTCCAGTTATCCCGCTTGTCATCCGTTGTCCCGGTCTTTACCGATACCGCCCGACCTGGAATTACAAGTAGTGAACCGGCTCCAAAAGCTTGAGAACGGGCATTATCATCGAGTAAAATGTGGGAAATAATAAAAGCAGTCTCTTCCGAAATAGGTTTTTTCCCACGGATGGAAAAATAACTTGGATAACCAAGAGGTTTTTTGATATCGACGATAAAGTTTTGGCTTTTAAATTCGTATAAAACTTTACCAAATTTATCTTCAATTTTGAGAATCGGATTAAGCTCTTTGACAGTTCCGCGGTTAGCAAAAGCAGAAAACGCGGTTGCCATTTCGGTCATTTTGACTTCTCCACCACCAAGAGTGAGTGAAAGACCATAATTTTTTGGATCCTTAAAACTGTTAATTCCAAAAGCTGAAGCGGAAGCAACAAAATTCTCAACGCCATTGACAGCCAACATTTTGACGGCGGGAATATTAAAAGAGTTTCCAAGAGAAAATCTTAGTGCCTGCTGTCCATGAAATTTGCCATCATAATTGACAGGGCAGTATCCTTTTGGTTGTCCTCTACCAGAAAAGCAAGTCGGCGAATCTATAAAAACCGTTGCGGCCGTCACTAATTTCCGTTCAATTCCTATGGCATAATTAATCGGCTTAATTGAAGATCCTGGTTGACGGTCGGCGACTGTCACATTAAATGTCCCTGATGGGCTGGCAAAATAATCAACGCTTCCAAGCATTGCTAAGATTTCTCCTGTAGGAGGTCGGGTTATTAATACTGCACCATTTGAAACGTCAAGTTCCTTAACTTCCTCTAATTCTTCCTTCAAAATTTTTTCGGCTTCTGTTTGAATATCTAAATCTAAAGTTGTAGTTATTTTTAAACCACCTTCTTCAATTTCTTTTGTCGTGTATTTTTGTTCAAGAATATTTTTTATGTAAAAAACAAAATGAGGCGCTCTAATCTTTTCTTCAAATGGCTTGACGTTTATCTTAGTTTTTATGGCTTTTTCATAGGCGTTTTTATCAATAAATTTTTGTTCCAACATTGCTTTTAGAACTTCATTTCGTCTTTTGATTGCCAGATCGGGATTGTTATAGGGAGAATATTGAGATGGAGCTTGTGGAAGTCCGGCTAAAAATGCAGATTCCTCAAGAGTTAATTTTTTAGCTTGTTTTCCAAAAAATCGTTGAGAAGCTTCTTCCACGCCATAGACAGCTCCACCATAAGGAATTTGATTAAGATATAGTTCAAGAATTTGGTTTTTGGAGAAAATTTTTTCCGTCCAAAGAGCCAAAACAATTTCCTTAATTTTTCTTTGAATCGTTCTTTCCGGCGTTAAGAGGGCAGATTTGACTAACTGTTGGGTAATAGTTGATCCTCCCTGAAGTTTTTGTCTGAATAAAGTATCTTTTATAGCCCTAAGCATTCCGCCAAATATTGAAATTCCATTGTGTTGGTAAAAATTTTTATCCTCAATTGATATCGAAGCTTCTCCAACATATTTTGGCAAATTATCAATCTTAATTGGAGATCTTTTTTGCTTTGAATAAAGCTGATAAAGTAGCTTTCCGTTTCTATCCAATATATGAGTCGAAAGAGGAGTGGCTTTAAAATCTTTCAGACTTTGAGGTGAGGGGAGTTTATAAAAGATAAAGAAATAAAGAAAAACGAGAAATAAAATACCAGAAATCGATAAAACGGTTTTTTTATGAGTTTTGATTTTTTCTAAAAGTTCTATTAAATTCACTTTCATAGAATATTAGTTTAACAAAAATGTTACTTGTAGTGGAACGATTCATCGTTCTACAATAATTCATTGAATTGATTATTTTGGTGTGACCTGCCTGCCGGCAGGCAGGTAAATCACACCACTACTATTTAGAATTATCTAAACGGGGGAAAAGCGGTGAGATTTTAGTTATTTTTCCAGTCGTAGCCTTAATAATCTTTTCAGCTGTTTCCGGTAAAAATGGTTGGAGTTCGTAGCCTATTTCGTGTAATTCATTTAAAGAATTCGTTAAGAATTCGTTTCTATCTTTACTGGTTTTCTTCCAGGGGGCGAAGTCATCGGTGGATTTGTTTAAGATTTTAATCTTTTTCCAGATGCTTTCGAGGATAGTGTTGAATTGAAAGTTATTAAACAAGTGACTAGTGGTTAGTGGATAGTGGTTAGTTGATGTAATTTCTAATTTGTCCTTTTCGGCGAGGGTGGTAATTCTCATGACTAAATTTCCGAGTTCGTTGGCCAGGTCGGAAGAATAAATTTCATCAAGTCGACGGTAGGAAAAATCTCCGTCGTCAAATGGGGGAATTTCGCGGAGCAAATAATATCGCAAGGCATCGACGCCGTATTTTCCGACTATTGCCAACGGATCAACGATATTACCAATTGTTTTAGACATCTTTTGACCATCAATCGTCAGATAACCGTGCGCCATAACTTCTTTTGGTAAAGGTAAGCCGGCCGATAATAAAAAAGCCGGCCAATAAACGGTATGGAATCTGATAATTCCTTTTCCAATTATGTGAAGATCAGCTGGCCAGGTGGCTGAGTCGACCCCGGAGCGATAAATATTTAAAGCATCAAACCAAACGTACATTCTTTGCGAGTCATCATTTGGTACAGGCACTCCCCAGTTTTTTGCCCGTTCATTTGATCTGGAAACACTAATATCCCGTAATGGCTCTTTTAAAAATGATAAGACTTCATTTTTTCTAAATTCAGGATAGATTTTTAATTTGTCAGTTGAAATTAATTCAATTAATTGTTTTTGGTAAGATGAAAGTTTAAAAAAATAATTAGTTTCAGAGACTAATTCCAATTTCTTCCCGGGATGTTCGACACATTCACCGTTTGTTAGTTCCTCTTTCGTATAAAAAGCTTCGCAACCGACGCAATAAAGACCCTGATAATTTTTTTTATAAATATCTCCTTTTTCAAAACAACGTTTCCAAAGTTCCTGACTTGATTTAAAGTGAGAAGGGTCTGTTCCTTTCTGAAAAACATCAAATGGTGTGTTGAGTTTTTTTGTTAAATCCAAAAAAAGCTGGGCATTTTTATCTACGAATTCTTGAACCGCTACTCCGGCTTTTTCTGCAGCCTGGACATTTTTTAAAGCATTTTCATCTCCACCGGTTAGTGCGGTTACTTTGTCTCCAAGCAGTCTGTGATAGCGGGCTACGACGTCAACTTGAATAAATTCGAGAGCGTGGCCGATGTGAGGAGCGGCATTAACATAAGGAATTGCAGCCGTGATATAAAATTTGTTGGACATAAGTAAATTATAGCAAAGAGTTAAGAATGAAAAATAAAGAATTGTTCGATTGTTGGAAAATAAAAAAATAAAGTGGTATATCGTTAATTATTTGTTTTTATGACAGTCTAATTTATTAGTTTTGTAGGTTATAGCCTACTGACAAATAAAAATACTATTGATAATATTAATTAAAACTTATGAAAAACCTTGATAAGCACACATCAAGAGCTTTGTCAGGCCTATTTAATAGTTATTCTCAAGTTTTTCTAGCATCGCTCGTGATTCCTGCTTTTAATTTCAAAATAGATTTTTATAAAATATTTTTACTTATATTTGGAATTTTTGGTACAATCTATTTAGGTTATTTATCGTTAAAATTTGCTCGTCTTGGAAAATTATGAATTTTGATAATCAAACCATTGGAATGATGATTTTTTACGGAGTTGGATTTTTATTTATTATTGCCTCAGGGGTAATGTATCTGACTTCAAAAAAATAAACCTCATTTAATTAATAATCCTAATGCAATAGATAGACTTATAACGAGAATGAGATTTAACGGTTCGAATAATTTTAGAGAAAGCAATGTTATGGTCAAAAATATCGGTAAAGATAAAGTTATTGCTAATTTTTTTGGTAGAAATATTTTGAAGGAAAAAAAGAAGAAAGTGCTAATTAGTATATTCATTATTAATATAAGGGCAAGGTTTGAGGGTGGGAAAAAGAAGGCAAACAGGGCAATAAAAAATAAAATAAAAAGTAAAAAGACTAATTTTTGTCCAAATTTCCCAGTTGCAAGTATCATTATTTTCAATTATAATAGGAATCTATGGTAAAAACAGTTAAATCAGTTAAATCGGTTAAATCAGTTAAACCAGTTAAACCAGTTAAATCAGTCAAGTCAGTTAAATCAGTTAAATCAGTTAAACCAGTTAAATCGGTTAAACCAGCTAAGTCAGTTAAATCGGTTGAATTAGAAGAAGATCCAAAGTCAAATCTTGAGGATGATAAGCAAAAAGTAATTGAAAAGTTTGGACAAAAAAAGGGCGATACAGGATCTCCCGAAGTACAGGCTGCTCTTTTAAGCCTTAAGATTGATAAATTAGCTGAACACTTGGAGATTAATAAAAAAGATAATCATTCACGAAGAGGATTATTAAAGGTGATTGCAAAAAGAAGAAGAATTCTAAATTACTTGCAAAAATTGGACGAGAAAAGATATAAAAAGTTAATTAAAGAGATAGGACTTAAAAAGTAGATATAATACGAATATTCGCATAATTCGTATCATTCGTATTTCTTAATTCGTGGTATTCGTATTATAAACGTATGAAAATATTAGAAAAATCGATAGAGCTTGATGGTCAGAAATTGACACTTCAGTTTGGTAAATTAGCCCAGGCAGTCGATACTTCGGTCTACGCGACTCTTGGTGATACAGCCGTCTTAGTCACCGTTGCAATTGGTCCTGAGAATCCTAATTTAGATTATTTTCCATTATCTGTTGAATATGCAGAAAAATTGTACGCCGGTGGTCTTATCAAAGGATCCCGTTGGGTTAAACGTGAAGGTCGACCATCTGATGAAGCGGTTCTAAATGGCCGAATCATCGACCGTTCCATTCGTCCTCTTTTCCCAAAGACTTATAAAAAACAAGTCCAGGTCGTCGTCACTCTTCTGTCAATTGACGGAGTAAATGATCCCGAGGTTTTGTCAGCGATTGCCGTCTCGACTGCTCTCTCAGTTTCATCAATTCCTTGGGCTGGTCCAATTTCGACAGTCAGAGTGGGCTATGTCAGTTCAGCTGAGAAAAAAGAAAGTGCTTTTATTTTATATCCAACTGAAAACGAGCAAGAATTTTCAGATTTAGATTTAGTTGTTTCATCATCTAAAGAAAAAGTTCTGATGATTGAAACAAAAGCTAATATCATCAAGGATGAAATCATTCAAGAAGGTATAGAGATGGCGAAAATTGAGAATAAGAAAATAATTGAATTTATTGAAAGTATTGTAAAGGAAATCGGTAAGAAAAAAGACGTCGCTCCTGAGGAAGCTGATTATTCTGAAATTACAAAACTTGTAAAGTCAAAATATGCAATCCAAGTTCTTGAAGCGGTGAAAATTTCCGCGTCAACAGCTGGCAGTGACAGTAAAATGATTAAAGAAATAGTCGATGCTATTTATGAAGAATTGGAAAAGAAATTTGATACAAAACAAATCTTAAATGCCATTACAAAATATAATTATGCCAACATAAAATCTAATATGTTGGATAAAAAAGTCAGACCGGATGGAAGAAAATTCAATCAAGTTAGAGATCTAAGTGTCGAAGTGTCTTTACTTCCTCGAACTCACGGTTCAGCTTTATTTCAAAGAGGTCAGACACAAGTTCTTTCAATTGCCACCCTCGGTTCAACCACCCTTGAACAATTGATTGAAGGTCCGGAGGGGATGGAATCAAAAAGATACATTCATCATTATTCCGATGGACCTTATTCATACGGTCAGACCGGGAGGATGATAGGACCTTCACGTCGGGCGATTGGTCACGGAGCTTTAGCAGAAAAGGCAATTGAGCCTGTATTACCTACCCCGGAGGAATTTCCATATGCGATTAGGGTAGTATCCGAAGTTCTTTCTGAAAATGGATCGTCTTCAATGGGAAGTATTTGCGGATCATCTTTATCACTGATGGATGCAGGAGTCCCTCTAAAACAGGCCGTTGCCGGAGTTGCGATGGGAATAGTGACGAGATCCGATGATGAATATCAAGTTTTAACTGATATTGTTGGATTAGAAGATTTTGCCGGAGAGATGGATTTTAAAATTGCCGGAACTGCCGATGGCGTTACCGCAATTCAGCTTGATGTCAAAAATAAAGGTTTGACATCTAAGATGATAAAAGAGATTTTTGAGCAGGGAAAATTAGCCAGGTTAACGATTCTTGAGGCTATGAACAAGATTATTTCTGCTCCACGCAAAGAGGTTTCCCGTTATGCACCTAAAGTGGTTGTTCTAACTCCTCCACCTGATAAAATTGGAGAAATTATAGGACCAGGTGGAAAAAATATTAGGGCTTTGATTGCCCGAACTCAGACAGAAATCAATGTTGACGATGATGGAAAAGTGACCGTTTCCGGTTTAGACAGAGCCAAAGTTGACGAAGCAGTCGCTCACATCGGCAATATAACAAGAGAGATTCAGGTCGGCGAAGAGTTTGAGGGTGAGGTCAAGCGAATGTTGCCATTTGGAGCATTTGTTGAAATGGTCCCGGGAAAAGAAGGGCTAGTTCATGTCTCAAAAATGGGAGCAGGATTTGTTAAGCGACCAGAGGACGTCGTCAAACTAGGCCAGAGAATCAAAGTAAGAGTTTATCAAATCGATAATATGGGCCGGGTGAATTTGGAGATGATAAAGTAAGTCCATAAAGTTCATAAAGTTTGTAAAGTCCATTAAAGAACTCGCTTGTTGATTTTAAGTAGTGACTTCATTACAATGAAAAATATGGCAAGAAGAAAATCTTTATTTAAATTACCGTTTTTCAAAATAAAAATTAATAAGGGAACTTTATCCCATATATTTGGTTTTCTTATTTTTGGATCAGGATTAATTTTTCTTATTTCCTTCATCAAAAGTTTAGCCAATCAAGAGTCAGGACGGATTCTTTTTCAAATTCATCAGATATTAGTGTCAAAATTCGGCGGCTTGTCCATTTTTATCCCACTAATTTTAATATTATTATCAGTCCATTTTTTTAACACTAAAAAATTTAAATTTATAAAGCCAAATGTAAC
Organism: Candidatus Roizmanbacteria bacterium CG06_land_8_20_14_3_00_34_14; assembly: GCA_002779665.1. Taxonomy (GTDB): domain Bacteria; phylum Patescibacteriota; class Microgenomatia; order UBA1406; family GWC2-37-13; genus GWC2-37-13. The sequence continues at coordinate 11,134 of PEVZ01000067.1, forward strand.
CGGCGGTCTAATAATGATTTTTATTTCCTTAATTGGGATTTTGCAGACCGGTGAAATAGGCGCAAGTATTTTTGAAAATTTAAAATTGGATTTTTCTGTGGCCGGCGCAGTTGTCATCATCGGTGTGATTTTGGTGATTGGATTAGTACTTTTTCTTGACACCTCAATTGATGCATTTTTAATTTTTATTTTTACCGTTTTAAAGTCAGGAATTCTGTTTATAAAAAATTATTTTTTAAGAACATTTTTTACAAAAGGCGATCAGAAAGAAATGAA
>PEVZ01000030.1:0-11328 GCA_002779665.1 Candidatus Roizmanbacteria bacterium CG06_land_8_20_14_3_00_34_14
AGAAATGGGTAATTTCTTACATGTTGGTAAAGACGCAAAATTTTGCGTCTCTACATTTTGTTTTAATAATTGCGGTTTACATAAATATCCTCCATTAGCAAATACATCAGAAACAAGTGCCATTTGTAAAGGAGTTGTTCCCACATATCCTTGTCCAATCGATAAATTGTAAGTGTCACCCAAATACCAATTATCTTTTAATATTTCTTTTTTCCAAAATGTTGAAGGAATTAGCCCTTCTTCTTCATCAAGACCGATTTGGGTGCGTTTTCCCAATCCAAAAATATCAGACCACTTTTTTATTTTTTCAACGCCAGTTTTATTCCCGACTATATAGAAAAAAATATCATTTGATCTTCTAATCGCTTTGACAATATTGACCATTCCCTCGACTTTTCCATATTGAAGGAAATACCAGTTGCCGAAAGTGGCCGCGCCGGCCTTAATACTTCCTTTATCTTCAATCTCTGTTTTTTCATCAATGGCTTTTTCTTCCAGTCCAGCCGTAGCGACGACCAATTTAAAAATTGATCCGGGCGGATAAGTAGCTTCTGTAACCCGATTAATTAACGGATTATTTTTGTCTGTCAGATAACTTTGAATATTTTTACTTGAATTATCCTCAAAATCTTGGGAATTAAAAGACGGAGAGGAAACACCAGCTAAGATTTCTCCGGTTTTTGGTTTGGTAACAATAATGGCGGCTTTTTTATTTTTTACCATTTCATAAGCTTTTTTTTGTAGTTCAAAATCAAGAGATAATTGGATTTTTTCTCCTCGTATTGGAGGAATCACATCGACAGTTTTTAAATATTTACCTTGAGCATCGACCTCAATTAATTTTTTTCCGGGGACACCTCTTAGTTGACAATCAAATAATTTTTCGACACCTTTTTTTCCGGTTCGGTCACCAAGCTGGAGCTTATGCTGACAGTGATCATTTTTTATATCATTTGCGTCGGCAATTTGGCGGTAACCAACTAATGGAGCGATAGCTTCAGGGTCCTGATAAATCCTTTTTGAAATAATTTTTTCCTGATTAATATCAGGCTCTAAATTTTTGGCAATAGAAAAACCTTTTCTATCAACTATTTCTCCACGTGGGGCTTCGATAATGATTTCCCGAAGACGATTTTGTTCTGATAAAGTTCGATAGTAGTTCCCTTTGACAATCGTTAGCTGGAAAAGCCTTAAAAACATGACGATTAAAAACAAAAAAATTAAGACAATATAAAAATAAAAGGAATTTTCCATCATTTGATTATTACCTTGGAAAAAATTCAATCCTTTTGAGTCACCCTTTTGGAAATATGAAAGCTTTGTCATTTAACTTGTAACTTGTAACTTGTAACATTAAAACATCAACTTATAAAATACCCTTGCGAAAAATACCCAAGCAACAGGATATGTAATATTACAAAAATTCCAAAAATAAAATATTTAATAAAATTGCTTTTAATTTGAGCAATGTAAATAAAAAATGATAGTGAAAATAAAGAATAGCGGGGGATAGAGGAGAATGTACCGGTGAGAGTAGGTAAAAGAAGATTGACTAAAGAAAATAGATTTAGTCCTAGTCTATTTATGTCTGAAACTCGAAATTCGAAACTTGAAATTCGAAACAAATTCGAATTTTTTTTAAAAATATTTATAAAATCTAAAACTAATACAACAAAAACAAAATTAAATATTAAAAATTCTATTACTGAGATATAGAATCGGGAATCGTGAGCGGCGGTAATAAATATTTTGAAATATCTCCAATAAACTTGAGGTAATAATATTAGATGGGATGAACGATTAGCGCCAAAGATAGGCTGTGACGTCAAAAAGAAAAATGGGTCACCGGTGGTTTGCCAGAGATATAGGCAGTACAAACCGAGGCCGAGAAATGGGGCAAGTGAGGTTATAAATGGTTGTAAATAGTTATAAATAGCTGTAGGGGCGACCATTTTGGTCGCCCTTTCTTTATTTTTAATTTTCAATATTTGATATTTTTCAATTAAGTGAAAAAAAATTGGTATTATCAAAAACACCCCGATTAATCTTGTTAAAGAGGCTAAAAAAGCAAAAATAAAAACCAAAAAATAATTTTTCTTCTTAAGAAAAAATAAAGTTGAAATTAACAATAAAAAGAATAATCCTTCGGTATAGACAGCGCCAAAAAAGAAAGAAGTGGGAAAGATGAGCAGTAGAAATATAGTTGAAATTCGTTGAAATTCGTTGAAATCCTTTAAATATTTATAAAACAAAACCAACCCAATCAAAAACGAAAAATTAGAAATTATTAATCCGGTTAGCAATTGATTGTTGGAAAATAACAGAGATAAATATTTTATTATCAGAGGATAAAGTGGGAAAAAGGCTTGTTCATATTGGGAGTAACCATTGCGGGCAATATTAATATAATGAAGACCGTCAAAGTTTGCCAAAGCTGAAATCCATCTAGGCAAATTAAATAATGGTAACTGGTCAGCATAAGGAAAAAATCCAAGATAAGGAATAATCTTTTGACTGAAAAAAATAATCAAAAAATCAAACATTCGCCAGAGTAAAAAAATAATAAATATAAAAAATAATTGCATGTCATAATTCTATTATGATTGGTAAGTTTAATCCAGGGCTTAGGAAAACTGGGGTTGGTACAACTTTATTTGGTCAGTTTTTATCAAAAGAAAAATTATCCGGGAGTATCACGATTGTTGGACTATCAATCTTAATATTAGGTTATTTTATAAGTTATATTATTTATACAAAAAAATGAATGACTTTTTTTCCCAACCCGTGATTTTCATGTTGGGTATTATTGCTTTTATGATTATTTTTGGTTTTACTGTAGTTAGATCTTCACAAAAATAATCCAATCTTCCAGTACTCCGATAGTCCTTATTAAAATAGTAGTGTTCCAAGTCATAGGAAATTATTGTAGTAGTTTGATAAAATTAAGTTAGACGGAGTGTAGTTCAGATGGATAGAACGCATCGATGGGGTCGATGAGGTCGCCGGTTCAAGTCCGACCACTCCGACTTTGTTTTTTATAACAATCTAATGTAAAGGAGAGAATATGAATCGTGTAAATGTTGAATGTAAAAATTGTAAAAAAATTTTTGACAAAGAAACGCGAAGATGTAACGAAGGTATCAAAATGGGCTGGAATTTTTATTGCTCAATAAAATGTCGGTATCAATATAAAACGATAGCAAAAAACTATAAATGCTTTAATTCCAAATGTAATAACGTTATTAAAAGAGCGCCTTGCGATATTCCATTATCAGGCAGATGTTTTTGTTCCAATTCATGTTCCGCAAAAGTTAATAATTTAACAAGAAAATCAATATGGCCAAAAAAGTTTTGTGCAAATAAAAATTGTGGTAAAGAAATCAAAAGAAGTAATAAATATTGCTCTGCCAAATGTCAGTGGACTGTAAATAGTGTTAGCAATGAGGAATATAGAGAAATAATTATCGAAAGAATAAAAGAATTTTATAAAATTAATGAGAGAATTCCTTTTAAGCAGGAAATGTGGGGAATTTATAACGCAGTTAAAAAAACATTTGGTACTTGGAATAAGGCAATTATTGCTACTGGGTTTAAGCCTAATCCTGTCAAATTTGCTAATAAATATATTGCTATCGATGGGCATAAATGTGATTCATTAGCAGAAAAGGTAATTGACGATTGGTTATCTGAAAGAAAGATAAAACACGAAACAAAAGTTCCATATAATTATCACAGAATGACAGCAGATTTTAAAATAGGGAATAGTTTTGTAGAGTTTTTTGGCTTACAGGGTGAAGTTGAATCGTATGATAGAATAGTTAAAGAAAAAGAAGCATTTTGCAAGGAAAATAATTTAAAATTAATTAAACTTTACCCTAGTGATTTATTTCCAGATAATAAATTGGATATTATTTTTTATCAAGGGTTGGCCAGAAGACCAGGAGTTCAAGTCTCCTCGCTCTGACTAAATTTTTTAATTTTAGATGGTTTGTTTAAGTGTATTATCGATTAATCGATAATACACTATGTTAAAATAGGTTTATGAAATTCTTAAATATTCCAATCGAAAAACCCGCAGAAATTAATTTTATATTGGCTCAATCTCACTTTATTAAGACGGTCGAGGACTGTTATGAGACTTTGGTGGAGGCTGTGCCGGGGATAAAATTTGGATTAGCTTTTTGCGAGGCGTCAGGAGAAAAGCTTATACGAAAAGCTGGTACTGATGAAGAGATGGTTGATTTGGCGGTAAAAAATGCGAAAAAAATTGGAGCCGGTCATTCGTTATTTATCTTTCTCAAAAATGCTTTTCCAATTAATGTTTTAAACAGAATAAAAAATCTTTCAGAAGTTACTCATATTTATTGTGCGACTGCCAACCAAACTGAAGTGATTATTGCCGAAACAAATCAAGGTCGAGGGATTATGGGAGTTGTTGATGGTAATTCTCCTGTTGGCGTTGAAAATGAAAAAGAAGAAAAAGAAAGAAAAGAATTTCTTCGTAAAATAGGCTACAAAAAATAGATTACTTCAATTTTTTTAAATCGCTATCAAAAGTCTCCAAGGAAGTTGTTTTGAGGCTTTGGTTTACCGTGAAAATCCAGCAGTCGATGTAACTCAGATTAGTTTTTTCAAATAAACCCAAAGCTTTTATCATTAGTTTTTTTCTTGGATTGATAATCCAATCAAAATATAACTGTTCTAATAATGTAGAAACAATAATTGATTTGGGAGTTTTGAAATAAGAAGATAGAACCCAAATTGTTTCAGCCAAAACAATCTCGTCAAAATATATATTTACATCATTTTTATAAGCTTTATCAAATATTTTTTTTGCTTTGATAGAAAGAGTCGGGTGATCATTCCTTAGGTATCTAAGGAGAATGTTCGTGTCTATGACAACAGTTGGTTTCATATTTTAACGCTATATTTTTTACCTAATTCTAAACCAGTTTTTTCTCTGACAGTTTTCATATCTGCATAGGGAATATTTGTTTTTAAAGAACCAAAAAGACTGTCAACAACATTAGATTGAGATAATACTTGTATTGTTGTTTGTTTTTTCTCCGGAATTGGATCGAGAAAAATAATTCTATCACCAACATTAATATTAAGAAGGCGGCGTATTTCTTCTGGAATTGTTGCTTGACCTTTTGTCGTGACCGTCGATATGTTCATAGTAAGAATTATATTCTTTAGTAATACTTAAGTCAAGAGGTAATACAATCGTTTTACTTAATTAATGTGTATTGACAAAAGTAATGGGAGTTGGTAAAGTTAACGGATATGATATACACAGCCACAGTTACATCTCAAGGACAAATAACCATTCCTATAGAGATAAGAAGAAAACTAAAATTAGATAAAAATAGAAAAATCGTGATTAAGTTTGAGAATAATGCTATCTTTATGGAAGCAGAACCGGACATTTTTGCTTTAGAAGGCATTTTTAAGGATAGAGCCTTAAAAAATAAATCTATTGATGAAATAATAAAAATTGAAAAAGATGCAGTTGCCGATGCCGTGGCAGAGCGCTATCGTATCAAAATGAAGAAAATGGGGATTACCGTCCCTAAATAAATATGCCTACATATTATATTGATGCCAATTTCTTTCTCCGCTTTCTATTAAAAGATAATCTTACTCAATTAAAAGTAGTTAGAGAATATTTTTTAAAAGCCAAATCCAGAACAATAAAAATTGTCTGTCTAATAGAGATTATTCTTGAAACAGAGTATGTACTAAAAAAAGTTTACAAATATCCAAGGGCTATAATTAGTCAATTTTTACTTTATATTTTGAATATTTCCTATTTGGAATTTCCTGAAAGAGAAATTCTTTATGAAGCTTTTAAAATATATCAAAGAAAAAGCATTGATCTCGTCGATCTTATTTTGTATTTTAAAGCTAAGAAAAATAATGCAGAAGTCCTTAGTTTTGATAAAGATTTTGGCCACATAAGTTAACTTCAAGCAAGTATGTGGTACTAAGTGATTGTATCCATAAATATACTAATTTATGGACAAGCCCTATGCTAAAATAAGAGAATGACAAAAGTTATTACAAAAGATTTGATCGATACTCTTTCCAAACTCGCTAAAATCAGCCTCACCAAAGAGCAGGAAGAAAAATACGCCAGTGAATTTACTTCAGTGATGAATTATATGGAAGAAATAAAAAATCTTGACGTCGATAATATCGAAGAGACGGCCCGGGTTGCCAATGATGAAAATGTCTTACGCGAAGACATCGTCAAGGAGTCTTTGCTTCAAAAAGAAGCTTTAAAAAATTCTAAGAATACAAGTAATGGATATTTTTTAGTTCCGGCTATTTTTAAGGAAGATTAGTATGTTAAATAAATCAATCAAAGAATTATCATCGTTGTTAAATAAAAAACAAATCAGTAGCGTCGACTTAGTCAACGAGACGTATTCTCAGATTGAAAAGTTTGATTCAAAACTTCATAGTTTTATTACCGTTAAAGATAAGAGTGTTACCCTAAAAGAGGCGGAGGAAAAAGATAAAAATCGAAAAAGCGATTCCTCAGTGGTTTTCGGTCTGCCCTTTGCTGTTAAAGATGCCTACGTGACAAAAGATTTACGAACGACGGCAGGATCCAAGCTTCTTGAAAATTTCAATTCGCCGTATAACGCCACCGTTGTAGAAAAAATTATTAAAGCAGGTGGAATTTTAATTGGAAAAAATAATATGGATAACTGGGGACATGGGGCATCAAACGAAAATACTAATTATGAAATTCCTCATAATCCATGGGATATGGAGCGGATTACGGGAGGCTCTTCCGGTGGCTCGGCCGTTTCAGTCTCAACCAGAATGGTCCCTTTTGCCGTTGGTGAAGATACGGGTGGCTCGATCAGAAATCCATCCAGTATGTGCAATATTTCCGGATTAAAAGTCACCTATGGTCGGGTTTCCAGATACGGAGCGATTGCCTATGCTTCATCGCTTGATACGGTCGGCCCGATGGCTAAGTCCGTCGAGGACTTAAGTTATTTGTTGGAAATTATGGCCGGTCACGATGACCACGACGCCACCAGTTCAAGATTACCGGTTGAAAAATATTCTCAATATTTAGGTGATTCGATAAAAGGGGAAATCATCGGCCTACCAAAAGAATTTTTAGAAAAAGGACTTGATCCAGAAATTAAAAAAACAGTTTTAACGGCAACAAAGGTTTTTGAAAAACTTGGGGCAAAAATTATTGAGGTGAGTTTGCCTCATTTTATCTATGGAATTTCCATCTATTATTTAATTGCTTTGAGTGAGACCAGTTCTAATTTAGGTCGTTATGACAGCTTTCGTTATGGTGACAAACGGGAATTATTTTCTAATGAAACAGTCCGGAGAATTCTTCTTGGTACTTATGCTCTTTCATCCGGTTATGCCGATAAACTTTATAAAAAAGCCCAAAAACTTCGGACAATTCTTATTCAAGAATATGATCAGGCATTGAAAAAATGTGACGTTCTTCTAAGTCCTGTTACTCCAAGCCTGCCTTCAAAAATTGGAGAAATGATTAGTGACCCGTTAAAAAATTTACTTGAAGATCTATACACCGGGACCGTTAATTTAGTTGGGGCTCCAGCTCTTGTTATTCCGGCGGGATTTTCGGAAAATAATTTGCCAATCGGTTTACAGATTGTTGGAAAAAAATTTGGTGAAGGTGAGCTTTTTCAACTTGGATATAGTTATCAACAAGAGACCGATTGGCACAAAAAATTACCAATAATTTTAAAATGAAAAAAATTTGTATCATATTTTGTGGGGGTACAATTACGATGAAGCATAATAAGGAAGGTGTTTTAGCTCCCTTTTATAACGCAAAGGACTTGTTGAACTTTGTCCCTCAATTAAATCAGATCGCCAATATTTCCGTCATTCAATTAGCCAATGTTGACAGTACCAACATCGAACCAAAATTTTGGACTGTTCTTGCCAAAACAATTAAAGAAAACGCAGATAAATACGACGGCTTTGTCATTACTCACGGGACTGATACAATGGCCTACACAGCCTCGGCAATTTCTTTTGCCTTGTCTGGTATTAATAAGCCAATTATTTTTACCGGATCACAAAAACCAATCTTTGATGTTCCAAGTGACGCCACTAATAATTTAATTAACTCAGTATTAACGTCTTTAAAAGTAAAAACTGGAATAGTCATTGTTTTTGGAACAAAAATTTTAAGAGCTAACCGATCAACAAAAATTAGTGAATCAACTTTAGATGCTTTTGATAGTCTAATGGTTGCTCCTATAGGGACAATTGCTCTTGAACCAATTATAAATTATCAATATAAACAAAAAGTTAATAAATTTTCCGATTTATTTTTTGATCCAAATGTAGTTGTTATTAAAATTACTCCAGGTCTATCAATAAAATATCTTGAGCACATAATTAGTGCCGATGTCCACGGTTTGATTTTTGAAGGATTTGGAGCTGGTAATATTCCAAAATCACTTTTATCGTTTATGAATAAAGCAAAAGATCATAATTTACCAATAATAATTTTAAGTCAGTGTATAAAAGGCACATCAAGGATGCAACTTTACGAGGTTGGTAAGGATGCTTTAAAATATGGAGTTATTTCTGGTGGCGATATGACAGTCGAGGCGGCCTCGACAAAACTGATGTGGATTTTGGCTCAAACACGAGAAATTAAAAAAATTAAAAAATTATTTTTAACAAATGTGGCAGGAGAAGTAACAATAAATTTGTAAACATTCATTTGACAATTGAATGTTATTATGTTAATGTAAACTTATTAATAAATATATATTATATCAAACTACACCTTTATATATGATAAATAATTCTTTAATTAAAATAATAGATTTTTGGCAAGAAGTGACACAGGAAAAAAATCTTTATGATAGGCAATTAGTGGATAACATAGACATAGAAACTAAAGAAGTTATTGATATTATAGGCCCGAGGCGATCAGGCAAATCATCAATAATGAAAATTATCATACAGAAACTAAAGGTCAAAGAGGGTTTTCTTTATATTAATTTTGAAGATCCATATTTTATTGACCATAATACACCAACGATCTTAGAAGAATTAGTAGAAATTTATAAGGAATATTACCAATCGAATTTGACTTATTTATTTTTTGATGAGGTTCAAAATATAGATTTATGGGAAAAAGCAGTCAGAAAACTTAGAGACAGCGGACAGTATAAGATATTTATTTCAGGATCGTCATCAAAGCTTCTGGGGAGCGAGCTTGCCTCGCTTTTGTCAGGCAGACATCTATCTTATCAGCTTTTACCATTATCTTTTTTTGAATACCTTGTTTTTCGAGGTATAACAATACAAGGGAAAAAAGATATTATCCTAAAAGAAAAAATGTTGTTAAGGCATTTTAGTGAATATTTAGTCTGGGGCGGTTTTCCTGCAGTTGTTTTATCTAAAAAACAAGAACTTCTGAAGCAATATTATTTAGACATAATACAAAAAGATATTGTTAAACGCTACGAGATTAGAGAGAAAAATGTCTTGAATAAAATGGGTGTATATCTTCTAACTAATTCTGGAAAGATAATTTCAGTATTGGGAATGAAAAAAATATACGGAATATCTCATGAGCTTGCCTCAACCTATTTAGAATATTTTAAAGACGCTTTTCTTGTTTTTGAGCTTCCCCAATTTTCTTACTCTGTCAAAACTCAGCAAAAAGCTTTAAAGAAAATCTATGCTGTTGATACAGGACTCGCCAATACAATATCATTCCGATTTTCTGAAGATAAGGGAAGAATTCTTGAAACCGCAGTGTTTTTAGCTCTTAAACGGCAAAATAAGGAAATGTACTATTACAGAACAAAAAATAATAAAGAAGTTGACTTTTTAATGAAACAAAAAGGATTAAAAAACAAACTTATTCAAGTTTGTTGGGATTTAACAGATGAAAAAACAAAAAAAAGAGAGATTGATAACTTAAATAAAGCTATGGAAGAGTTAAGATTGGATGAAGGATTAATATTGACTTATAATACTGAAGACAAAGTCTTAATAGATGAAAGAGAAATTACTATTTTACCGGTATATAAATGGATACTAAATTATGAATAAATATCAAGTCATCATTGGGATGGAGGTTCACGTTGAACTCAAAACTTTATCTAAGATGTTTTGTGGTTGTAAAAATGATCCTTTTCACGCCGAAAAACCAAATATCTACACCTGTCCAGTCTGTTTGGGCCTGCCTGGTGCTCTTCCGGTTGCCAATAAAAAAGCGATTGAATGGACGGTTAAATTAGGCTTAGCCCTTGGGTGTAAAATAAATACTTTGAGCAAATTTGATCGCAAACATTATTTTTACCCTGATCTTCCAAAAGGCTATCAGATTTCTCAGTATGATTTACCTTTTTGCTATGATGGTAAAGTTGAAACTTCGTTTGGACCGGTTGGGATAACACGAGTTCATTTGGAGGAGGATACGGGAAAATTAATTCACCAAAAAGTCAACGGTCAGGATGTCTCTTTAGTTGATTTTAACCGCTCAAGTGTTCCTTTGGTTGAGATTGTCACCGAGCCGGAAATCTATTCATCGGCTCAGGCAAAAGAATACGCCAAAAAATTAAGGCAGATTGTCCGCTATCTTGATATTTCCGACTGTGATATGGAGAAGGGGGGGATGAGATTGGAGGCAAATATCTCATTGCAGGTTATGGGTTATGGGTTAGGAGTAAAGGGGGTTGGAAAATTGCCAAACTACAAAGTGGAGTTAAAAAATATTAATTCATTTAGATTTTTAGAACGGGGGATTGAGTATGAAATTGAGAGACAGAGGGAATTATTAGAAGCAGGAACAACGCCAGATCAAGAAACAAGAGGATATAATTCAGAAAAAAACATTACTTATACGCAAAGATCTAAAGAAAATGCGGCCGATTACCGTTATTTTCCTGACCCCGATCTGCCACCGATTCGATTTGATGATCAATGGTTTGGGGAAATCAGTTCATCGGTCCCGGAACTTTTAGATAGTGTATTTGGTCGTTGGGAAAATGATTATAAGGTTGATAGAAAAATCACCGAGTTACTTTTTGAAACGAGTCAAGAAGCAAAAAAACTTGATGAAATATTTTCTGGACTGACAAAACAAAAATTAGATGTAGGAAAGTTTGTAAACGCGGTTGCCAACAAAAAAATAACAATGGATTTATTTGTCAATAGCGTTGAAGAAATTATTAATACTTTTAAAAAGTCGGTGACGGTTGATGAAATATCTGACGAACAGTTAAAAGTATTTATCGATAAAGTTTTGGCTGTTAATCAAAAAGCCATTGCCGACTATAAATC